>JAFTTS010000114.1 GCA_017466685.1 Clostridia bacterium | reverse complement strand
TTTACGAGAAAAATTACGCTGTCGGAGAAACCGTTAACGCCCCGCAGCCGGGTGAGATCCTTGGCTATACCTTCATCGGTTGGGATCTGATAGGTGCAAATGGCGTTGGCGACGGCTTTGAGGATGCCGTTATCCCGATTATGGGTAACGAGAGCGTTTCCTACGTTTCAATATGGGAAGCGAACAAATATACCGTGATCTTCTATAACGAAAATGATGAGATAATCGAAGCTATCACGGAAAAGTACGGCTCTCCTTTCGGTATTTCGATCACTCCCGTCAAAGCGGGATACACTTTTGCAGGTTGGGATCTCAAGAAGGACGGCAAATATGACGGCATTGCCGATCCTGTCAGCTCCGTCATGGGCGCGGAGAATCTTGAATACCGAGAGTTGTTTGCAATCGGACTGTATACCATCACGTTTGATTCCGCGGGAGGAAGCGCGGTGGCTCCAATCACGCAAGCCTACGGCACAGAGGTGGTTCCTCCCGAGCATCCGACAAAAGAGGGATACGTCTTCGAGGGTTGGGACAGAGGAGTTCCCACAACAATACCCGCGCAGAATATCACGCTTACTGCAAGATGGAAGAAGGCAACCTATACCATCAACTGGGATATCAACGCGGACGGTGTTATCAACGATTACGATATAGTTACCACGGTCGAACACGGCGAGATCCCATCGCTTCCTCCTTTCCACGTGCCCACAAAGGATAGCACGGCTGAGTATTCATATACTTTCACCAACAGTTGGCTTCCTGCCCTGAAGCCCGCGGACGGAGATGCTACGTATACTGCGCAGTATGATGCCGTGAGAAGAAAGTATACCGTTAAATTCCTCAATTATGATGGCACAGAGCTGCAGGTTTCCGAAGTTGAATACGGTTCGCTGCCTATTTATAACGGCAAGACGCCTGTAAAGATCGACGATAAGCAATATGATTATACCTTCGTCGGTTGGCTGCCGCAGATAGAAAAGGTCACGGGCAATGCAACTTATATTGCCAACTTCAGCGAGTCGATCAAGAAGTTCACGGTTGTGTGGCTGAACTGGGATGGCAGCGTTCTTGAAACCGATATTGGAGTCGAGCACGGCGATATGCCCCGCTATGACGGCAAGACACCGACAAAGCCGTCGACAGACAACAAAACCTATATCTTCGCGGGTTGGAATCCGCAACTCTCGGGTGTAAGCAGCGACGTGACATATACTGCGACCTTTGCGGAGAAAACCAAGAGCTATTCGATAACGTGGAAGAACGATGACGGAAGCATAATCGACGTTACTGTTGTCGAGCACGGAAAGATGCCTTCTTATGCCGCTCCGACTAAGCCCTCGACTGCTGAATATTCCTATGAATTTGCGGGCTGGACTCCTGCGGTCGTTCCCGCCGTGGCTGACGCGACTTATACCGCGTCATACACCGCAACGAAGATCAAATACACCGTGGTATGGAACGTCGGCGGAGTCAAAACCTCTGAAAGCTACGAATACGGCGCCATCCCCGAATTTAAGGGATCGACCGATAAGCTCGCGGAGGGATGCACGGCATTTGAATTCAACGGTTGGGACAAGAAGCTCTCCGCGGTTGTCGGCAATGTTGAATATACTGCAATCTACAAGCAGGTGACAAAGCATATTTCGGGTGAATTTACCTATACAAACAATGGCGGCGGAAACCACACGAAGAAGAATAAGTGTTGCTCTGCCGTTATCGAAACGGAGCGATGTTCGGATGTTCCGGGCGATTCCGACCACAAGTGTGATCTCTGCGGCGCGGATAGCATAGGACTTCATAGCGGCGGAAAGTCTACTTGCAAAACTCTTGCAAAATGTGCCGAATGCGGTGCTTCATACGGTGCTTACGACACAAATAATCACGAGTCGGCGCAGATTGCTTATGCAGACGTCACAAAAACAACGCACGATGAGCTCTATGCTTGTTGCGGTGCTATGAAGAGCGATAACGCAAAGCATATTTTCGGCGAGCAGAGCTGTCCTTGCGGAACTATGAGGTCGGTCACCGTTAAGTTTATGAACGGAGAAATACTGCTCAAAGCCTTCGTGGCTGATTTCGGTACAATGCTTAGCGTTGAAGAGGTATCCGCTCCCGCACCGACGAAGGGATACGTCTTCGCTGGGTGGTATACCGCGTCAGGTACACGCGTTGAAAAAGAGATCATGCTGACGGGTGATCTTGTCCTTTATGCCAAATATATCCCCGGCGATGTTGACGGCAACGGAAGGATCGAGAGCCTCGATGCGGACGTGCTCAACAAATACATCGTCGGCGAAAGCGTTTTTGTCGTTGATGACAAAAATGCGCTTGATGTCAACCGTGACGGCAGAATAACAGTAGCCGATTCGGTTGCAATACTGTTTCACATATCTGGAAAGCAACCTATTTCCGATTAAAAATAAAAGCATCCATACCGAAAGGTAGGGATGCTTTTTTCACAAAAAAAGGAATTCATATAAAAACGAAGACGGTAAACAATATTAGCAGAGAACGCAAGTCGCCGGCGCGAAGAACGGTGAGTGATCGAACTTATGCTCTGTGCGGCATGCGGGCTCAATTGATATAGATCCGCATTCGCACGCATATCGGAGCTGATAAGCACCGAGTCGGTTATTCGCGAGCGATTGCACCCCAAGAAAAGAAGTTAATGCTATAAGCATAAGGAGAATTTCAAAATGGCTAACAAGAATGCAAAGAAGGCTCTCGAGCAGTTTAAGAACGAGGCAGCTAACGAAGTAGGCGTAACCCTCAACCAGGGCTACAACGGCGATCTTACCGCACGTCAGGCGGGCTCTATCGGCGGCCAGATGGTTAACAATATGAACCCCGTACGAACTATGAGATTTGAACGTCATAACCGAATATCGCAAGGACACAAGATAACCGTCAAGTACGCGTTTTCCCTTACGGTATAAAGATTTGATGAAATAAACGTACGGAGGAACAAAAAAATGAAGGACACCAAAACCATTTACGAACAGCTCGGAGGTACATATCGAGAGGAAATCGTCGCCAATGAACTGCTCTATACTTAAAGCAACGAAAGAAAATATTTTCCAAGTAACTGATTCTCGTATTAAATCCCTTGTCTATGCATATACTATTATCGGGTGGAAATCCCGTAAGCAAAATGAAATATTTTTTTCGATAAAAGGTATTGTATTTTTCTTAAAAGTATGGTATAATACAGACAAGGAAAACGGGCTGGTCGTAAGACTCGGGTCCACCTGCGGCGGGGATGTTCCCCGCCATTTTGTTTTGGATGGAGTGTGAATGATGAACGAACTAAGTATATTCGTTGACGAGTCGGGCGATTTCGGTTCATACGAGCCGCACGCACCATTTTATTTGTTTACACTCGTATTCCATGATCAAAGCAATTCCATCGAGGATCAGATCAGTCATTTGGAACACGGACTCACAGATGTTGGATTTGACGTGAAGCATTGCTTTCACGCAGGACCTATTATCCGCCGCGAAGATGTATAAGAAACGCTACAAGGAGATGAAGTGATATGGCTACCGAAGATATCAAAAAGGCAATTGCCGAATTGATGCGCGAGCTTCAAAAGGGCGAGGATAGCGCAAAAGAAAAAGGATATATCGATATATCCGATGTTGAAAAGATCATAAAAATGAAGTAATGATAATAGATCGCTATCCTTCGAGGGTAGCGATTTTTTTATCCTTTAACCATTGTACCAAAGCAGAAAAGAGCGACCGAGAAACCGAGGGAAACCACGGTCGACTCGGTTGATATCGTTCCTGCCAAGTTGCATACACATGCGCCGATCATCACACCCGTAGCGAGGATTCGGATAAACTCTTTACGAACGGTAGATAAAAAAGTAGTTTTCGGTACACATTCCTTTTTTTCCGGCGTTATTGGTGTTTCGACCGGTAAACCAAGCAGGTCGATAAGCTTCTCCAAATGCTCGTCACAAGGCTTTGATAGTCCCCGTTCCCACTTGGAAACAGCCTTTCCTGATATACCGAGCATCGCCCCAAGCTCCGATTGTGTCAGACCGCGTTCTTTTCTTTTCTGCGATATTAATACGCATATATTATCCATGTAAACCTCCGTAAACTGTTTGGTTGATTATAGTATTAACAATATTTATTTGTTTTTTATTACAGACCTTGAAATAAAGCAAAATTTATGATATAATACGGTAGATAGACCAACTGTTTGCATCAAATTGAATTTTGTGAGGTGGAGTCTGTATGAAACGAAAAAACATGACGCGCTTATTTACGGCACTTCTGATCGTGAGTCTTATATTTTCTGTGTTGCCCCTGGCGGTGTCCGCGCAGGAAACAAAGCTGATCACCACGAGGGCAGAGTTTGAAAAGGCACTCAGGGACGCAAAGGACGGCGATACGCTTCTCGTCGGAGATATCGACTTTGAGCTTCCTTATACGGGCGCGGTTAATACGGTTGAAAGGATCACGATCGATAAAAGCGTTACGGTCAAAAACGGAAAGACTGACGGAAACGCCGTCTTTTGGGGCGCGAGCTTTATACTGAGTGGCACGAAGATCGGCGGCGACCGCTCGTCGTTTGTTTTTGAGGGTATCATCTTCGACGAGAGACTTGACACAGGCGCGCTGACAGATGAGGATTGGAAGCTTTCCTACGATAGTTTGGGCGAGGAATTATCCCCGTATCCACTGAAGAATCAGTATGCCGTTGAGTGCAATGGTAACGGGGTTGCAAGCTTCAAAAATTGCGAATTCAAGAATTATATGCATACGTACGGTCCCGCCATCCGCGCGTTTTATGGGGATTATACGCTGACTCCCTCTATTGAAGCGGAACACGGCGACAACGTGCCGTATCGGTTGGAACTGAATCTGGAGGGATGCAGCTTTTCGTCCAACGCCTCACTGTACGGCGGCGGTGCAGTCTACGTTGAAGCAACCGGCAAGAACGTAACGCTTAACGTGAAGGATTGCAGCTTTAAGGAAAACAAATCAGGCTTTGTTCAAAATGCGGTCGGCGGCGGAGCGGTATACGTGAAAAATACCGTTGCTACCTTTGAGGGATGCGTTTTCGAGAAGAACGACGCAAATTATTATTACGGCGGCGAAAGATTTTGGGCGGATAAGCTGAGCGGCGGTGCAATCGGATGTGACGACGACTCCTCTCTTACCGTTCGTAATTGTATGATTATCGGAAACAAGGCATCGTTTGGCGGAGCAATCGGCATTCTTATATCAAGCGCGGATATTGAGGACTGCTATATAAACGAAAACAAAGCAATTCCCGAAACCGAGAGTGCGTCAGGCAATCTCGGATTATGCAGTGAGCAGGGACTTGGCGGCGCGATATATCTCAACGGCGCAACGAACGTAACCATAAGCAACACCGAGATTCGCAAAAATTACGCAGAAAACGCAATGGGTGCGATCTACACGGATTATAATCCTTCTTTGGATTATAGCACGCGCTCGGTTGAGCTGCTGTTCTGCACGATAGAGGGCAATACCTGCAAAATGAATATGTCCGACTATATGGGATACGGTGAGGACAGATGGCTTTGGTTTTCGTGGTACACCGATTTCTTTGATATAAGCTATCTCGAATATTATGGAAATCTGGTGGTTGACGGTATATATGAAACTCACATGCCTAAAACCGAACA
>JAFTTS010000113.1 GCA_017466685.1 Clostridia bacterium | reverse complement strand
CTCTTCATAGCCTTTCTGACATCCTCGGCGTACACCTCAATGATACCCGAAGTAATCAGATAAGAGCCCTGTTTCAGATAATTACCGATATCGGGCGACATTCTGACAATGATATCCGCAACGATATTGGCAACGGCAAAATCGTAAAGTCCGCCTGCCGTGTCAACATTCGCAAGAAGGTCTGAAACGTCACAGGTGATGTTGTCACATTCGTTGTCCTTGCAGTTTTCACGAGCCACACGTACAGCAACGGGATCGATATCATAAGCGAAGCACTCCTTCGCACCAAGCTTGGACGCGCATATGGCAAGTATACCGCTTCCCGTGCCGACGTCGAGCATACGCTGTCCCGGGACGAGATACTTTTCGATCAGCTTGCAGACAAGGCGAGTCGTTTCATGAGTACCCGTACCGAAAGCCATACCGGGATCCATTCTGACGATGATATCATTCGGCTCGGCATCGTATTTCTCCCAAGCAGGAACGACAACAAGTCTCTCACCGACGCGTATGGGATGATAATATTTCTTCCATGCGGTTGACCATTCTTCCTCATCAACGCCAATAAGCTCACATTTTGCGTCAATTCCCTCTGCCGCAAAGCGTTCTCTTAAAAATGACATATAGTCGTTGTAGTTTTTGTTATCGGGAATGTATATTGATACCGCGCCGCGTGTTTTGTCGGCATTAAGTATACTCTCATCAATAAGATCACCGTAAACGGTCTTGAGTCCTTCCTCGATATCGCTGTAATCCTCGATCATGATACCGTTATCGAGCATACTCATAATAGCGGCAGTGCGTTCAATGTCACCGGTGGCAACAGATACGCGAAGCTGTGTCCAGTTCATAATGTTCTCCTTAAATCATAAAGATAATAATTTCCCCCGCCATCTCGGACAGCGGAGGTTATAAAAAATGTGTACGCCTTAATTATCGATTATTTATTAAACAGTTTCTTTATAAAACCGCTTTTTTTGGTGTTGTTCTTTTCCCCGAGACTGTCGGCAAACTTGCGCAGTAAATTCTTTTGTTCCTCCGTAAGTCCGCGCGGCGTTTCGATCGCAACCGCAAATATAAGGTCACCGCGACTCTTGCTGTTAACATACGGAATACCGCGTCCTCTGAGTGTGAACTGAGTACCGTGCTGTGTTCCCTCGGGAATATTATAAGTTTCCTTGCCCTCAAGCGTCGGGATCTCGATCTGTGCACCAAGTGCCGCCTCAGCATAGGTTATCGGCACTTCGCAGTATATATTGTAACCGTCGCGCTCGAAAATGGGATGCGGACGAACCGAAACCGCGATAATGAGATCGCCTGCCGAACCGCCGTTTCTGCCGCTGTCACCTTGGGAGCGAATTGCAACCTTCTGACCGTCGTCAATACCTGCAGGAATTGTGACCTCAAGCTTCTTGGTGTTTTTAACGTAGCCCTTGCCTTTACAGTAAGTACACGGCTCTTTTATCTTCTTACCGGTACCGCCGCAGTCCTCGCAGGCACGTGTTGTCTGCATCATACCGAGCATGGTACGCTGCTGAACACGGACAGTACCCGTTCCGTGACAGGTTGTACACGTATCAACAGTAGTTCCCTTTTTCGCGCCCGAGCCCTCACATTCCGGACATTTTTCAACCCGACCGTAGCTTATTTCCTTTTTGCATCCGAACGCCGCTTCTTCAAAGGAAATCGTCACGCGCTGAAGAATATCTCCTCCACGCATCGGACCGTTACGGCGAGCCGAATGTGAAGCACCGGAGCCACCGCCGAAAAAGCTTCCGAAAATATCACCGAAAATATCGGATGCATCAAATCCGCCAAATCCACCGAAGCCGCCTTCAAATCCGCCCTGACCGTCAACGCCTGCATGACCGAACTGATCGTAACGTGACTTCTTCTCGGGATCGGACAGCACGGCATAAGCCTCGTTGACCTCTTTGAAATTTTTCTCAGCTTCGGCATCACCCGGATTCATATCGGGATGATATTTTTTAGCAAGCTGACGGTAAGCCTTTTTTATCGTCGCTTCGTCAGCCGATTTATCGAGGCCGAGCACCTCGTAATAATCTCTTTTGTCTGCCATGTGTATCTCCTCAATTTTTGAAAAATTGATAAATCTTTTTGTTTTCAGACCGTTTCTTGTCTGCTTAACTTAATTATTATACTATATTATTTGAAATAAATAAACAATAATTTGTAAATTCGCAGTTTTTGTGTGGCATTGGAAAGGGTGTAAGGCAAAGCCCCCTACATAAACACAAACGGGCTGACTCAGCTAAAAACGAGCCAACCCATTTTGATATTAAAACGTCAACGCTGTCTGATTACTCGTTTGTCTTATCCTCGAAATCTGCGTTATAGAAGGTGTCACCGTCAGCGCCCTGTGCACCTGCGCCGGGATTTGCGCCCATATCGGGACCTGCACCCTGTGCACCCTGCTGTGCGTAAAGCTTTTCGGCAATCGGATAGAAGGACTTCTGAAGTGCCTCGGTGTCCGCCTTGATAGCCTCAATGTCACCGCCCTTGATGGTTTCCTTGAGCTTTTCGATAGCAGCCTGAACGGGTGCCTTTTCTGCATCGGTCACCTTATCACCAAGCTCACCGAGAGTCTTTTCTGTCTGGAAGATGGTGTTCTCTGCGTTGTTCTTGGTTTCAACAGCTTCCTTCTGCTTCTTGTCTTCTTCGGCAAACTTCTCTGCTTCCTTAACAGCCTTGTCAATATCCTCCTGCGACATATTGGTCGAGGACGTGATAGTGATGTGCTGTTCCTTGCCGGTGCCCTTATCCTTTGCAGTTACGTTAACGATACCGTTAGCGTCGATATCAAAGGTAACCTCGATCTGCGGAATGCCGCGAGGTGCAGGAGCGATACCGTCAAGAGAGAAACGACCGAGAGTGGTGTTACCTGCCGCCATGTCACGCTCACCCTGGAGAACGTGAATTTCAACCGAGGTCTGACCGTCGGAGGCAGTGGAATAAACCTGGCTCTTCTTTACGGGGATAGTTGTATTTCTGTCGATGATTCTGTTGAATACACCGCCGAGAGTTTCAATACCGAGTGAGAGAGGAGTTACGTCGAGAAGGAGAAGATCCTTAACGTCGCCGCCAAGTACGCCACCCTGAATAGCCGCACCGAGAGCTACACATTCATCGGGGTTGATACCCTTGAAGGGCTCTTTGCCGATAAAGTCCTTAACAGTATCCTGAACTGCAGGGATTCTTGTCGAACCGCCAACGAGAAGCACCTTATCGATCTGACCAACGGTGAGACCGGAGTCTGCGAGTGCCTTCTTGGTGGGAGTCATTGTGCGCTCAACGAGGTCTGCAGTGAGTTCGTTGAACTTTGCTCTTGTGAGAGTACCGTCAAAGTGCTTGGGACCTGTTGCGTCTGCGGTAATGAACGGGAGATTGATGTTTGACGAAGCAACGCCGGAAAGCTCGATCTTTGCCTTTTCAGCCGCTTCCTTGAGTCTCTGGAGAGCCATCTTGTCGTTACGCAGATCAATGCCGTTTTCTTTCTTGAATTCCTCTGCGATCCAGTCGATTACACGTGCGTCGAAATCGTCACCGCCGAGCTTGTTGTCACCGTGTGTTGCAAGAACCTCGAAAACTCCGTCGGAAATTTCGAGAATAGATACGTCGAATGTACCGCCGCCAAGGTCGAATACCATGATCTTCTGCTCTTTTGCGTCCTTGTCAACGCCGTAAGCAAGTGCTGCCGCGGTAGGCTCGTTGATGATTCTCTGAACGTTAAGACCTGCGATCTTACCTGCGTCCTTGGTTGCCTGACGCTGTGCATCGGTGAAGTATGCAGGAACAGTGATAACTGCGTCTGTAACAGTTGTTCCGAGATAAGCCTCTGCATCTGCCTTGAGCTTCTGGAGGATCATCGCGGAAACCTCCTGAGGAGTGTACTTCTTATCGTCGATGGATACCTTATAGTCAGAGCCCATGTGACGCTTGATGGAGGAAACTGTACGGTCGGGGTTTGTGATAGCCT
>JAFTTS010000112.1 GCA_017466685.1 Clostridia bacterium | reverse complement strand
GTACCGGTGAGGTTTGCGGTGTTGATTGCAAAGTCGAGTGAGAGCGAGCTTCCAAGAGTCATGGTTACACCGGAGAGGTCGAACTTCTCAACTGCTGTATATACGTTGTATGCGTCGTCGGTTTCGATAAGCTCGTAGCCGTCTGCCGCTACAACATTTGCTGTGAAGCCGTTCTTGATGATGGAAACCACCTTGGAAACGGTTACTTCATCAGTAACGTCCTTGAGAAGTGTAACATCACCGTCAGCCGCGAGTGCTTCCTCGAGGGTTGCATAGTAAGTGTCTCCAACCTTTGCAACGGATGCCGCAACGAGCTTGAGTTCTTCAATAGCTGCTCTTGCCGCAGTAAGGGTTTCGTAATTAGTAACGAGTGCCTTCTGTGCATCGTTGAGGTCAGCATAAGCCGCTTCTGCCGCAACGATTGCCGCTTCGGATTCGAGAGTTACCTCGCCGATTGCGTCGATTGCCGCGATTACTGCGTCTGCTGCTGCCTTGTCTGCCTCTGCCTGTTCAGCATCAGCCTTAAGCTGGGTGTAGGTTGCTCTTGCAGTGGTAAGTGTTTCGTAGTTTGTAACGAGTGCCTTCTGTGTATCGGTGAGAGCCGCATATGCTGTCTCTGCTGCAACAATTGCTGCCTCGGATTCGAGTGTAACCTCTCCGATTGCTTCGATTGCCGTGATAACTTCATCTGCCGCCGCTTTGTCTGCCTCTGCTGCTGCAACAAGTGCGTCATATGCTGCTCTTGCCGCTGTAAGAGTTTCATAGTTTGTAACGAATGACTTCTGATTATCGGTAAGCTCTGCGTATGCTGTTTCTGCCGCTACGATTGCATCACCGGAATCGAGTGTAACCTCACCGATTGCGTTGATTGCATCAATTACAGTCTGTGCCGCCGCCTTATCTGCCGCATCGGGATCAACATACTCAGCGATTTCAACATTTCTGAAATCAATGGAGTTCATGCCGTCAACGGTGAATACGATATCGCTCTTATTGATAGGAGCATCATTGGAAAGTGCAAATGTTACTGTTGTCCATGTGCCGTCAACGGTGTTTGCCTCGGTTGCAAGAAGCTGTTCGCCGAGAAGCGCATTAACGGTAGCCACGTTGTTGTTAGCATCGATAACAACATAACCAACGCTTGTTGTGTGATATTCGAGATTTGCAAGCTTATAGTCGTTAACTCTGAAGTCAGCACTGATAAGCCAGTTGCCTGCCTCGATAACTTCGTCGCCTGTGTACATGATTGCAATTTCGTTATCAAGATCAGATGTTGCGGTGTAGTATTCATCCTCGGAGACGATCTCTACCTCGCCGCTTCCGGTTGTTGTCCAGTTTGTATCATCCTTAATGAGGTTTACATCCTCTGCACCAACCTCAACGAGGGTAACATCGTCAATGCTGTACGGGAAGAAATCCCAGAATGCATTGTAGGAAACACCCGATATATTACTCAAAGAGCCGTCGCGAAGCACCATGTTGAGCGCACCGCTTGCACCGGTAAATTCAAATGTGTATTCGGTCCAATCGCCGAGCATGGGCTGTGTAGTAGTGTTAACACCGCCAAGGTTTACGCGGAATGTTCTGAACGCTTCATCGTCAATTCTGTATTCCCAGTCGGAGGAAGCATCTGCACGAACCTTAAGTGTGAGCTTATAGGTCTTTTCGGGATCGAGTGTTACCTCGGGATCGCTGTATACAGCAGTTGAACTGCAAATAGTGAAGTTACTGAAATGAACATACTCATTATCAACTGCTTCTGTCTTGTCAACAGGATTACCGTCTGTTGTCTTGTAATCAAGATTATAATCACCGCTGATATCGGTAAATGTGAGATTCTTGAAATCGAGGTTGACTGCCTTGCCAAGCTCAAATACGAGTGTGCTTGTATTAAAGTCAGCGTCAACGGGAACGATAAATGTTACTGTCTGCCAATAGTTGTAAAGAGTTACAGTACCATTTGCGATGGCTGCCGACTCTGCTCCGTCAACAGTTTCAAGTGTCTTTCCGTTAAGCTTAAGTGCAATGGTGGTTGCACCGTTGTTTGCAGAGAATTTAGCCGTGCTTTCATTAGTCCATGTAAAGTCAGCATAATCAAATGTGTTGAGACGAACATCAAGGCTTACCTCATATACGCCGGGAGCGATATCAGCCGCCGATGTGTCGTATGTGATAGTCGCGGACTCTGCGGTGCGAGCAAATTCGGTTTCGGTTTCAAGCTCAACCTTTGATCCGCTTGTTGCAGACCAACCGAGACCGTCCTCACCTGCGATAACTTCAGCATCACCTGCCGCGATGAGGACAGTGCCGCTTTCCACCTCTGTGAGAGTGAGGTTGTCAATGTCCATCGGGAGGTAATCATAGTAACCGAAGTAACCGCCGCCCTCATTAATATTAAGGCTAAATGTTTCATTTGTCGGAACAAAGTCAAGGCTGAGCTTTGTCCATTCGGTGCCGACTTCATGGAACTTGAGATTTGTTCCTGCGGCAACGACCTTAATGTTCTTTGTGTAACCTTCACCGTTTCTCAGATTGCCTGCATCAACATGATACTTTGCCCAATCCTTGTAATCTGCACTGCGTACATATACGGTGAGATTATAGGTCTTTGCTGTATCGAGAGCAACGTCGCTTGTGTAAATAGCGTAATCATCGTAATAGTTTGTATAGGTATGGTGAATGTAAGTGTTCGATTCGCCGTCGCCGAGTACATCGCTTACAAGCTCTGCATAGTTACCGTTTGCATCGGTAAAGTCGTAAGCATAACCGTCACCGATCTTTGTGAAGGTGAGGTTCTTAACGTCAACGGTGTATTCCTCGCCGAGAGTGAACTTAACGTCGCTCTTGTTGAATGCTTCTGCCGAGTTTACAGTAAACTCAACGGTCTTCCAGCTGTCATCGAGAGCATTGATACCGTTATCAAGAACATAGCTTTCATCAAGGGCTGCGCCGTTAAAGCTTGCGCCCATAGTGGTCGAGTTGTTCTTTGCTGTGATCGTTCCAACACCGTTTACGGTGAGGTCATTAAAATCAAACACACCGAGACGTACATCAAGGCTTACCTTGTAGATACCTCTTTCAACGGTCTGATCTGCAGCGGTGTAATAGAACTCGGTCGTATCGGAAATACGATCGTAAACGGTTTCTGTCTCAACGCCGCACTTTGCACCGTTAATAGCACACCAGCCGATCTCGCCTGCAATTGCATCGGGAGCTGTGATAAGCTCGGTGGTCGTTCCTGTCTTAACGAGCGAGATGCCGTCATAGTCGGTCGGGAGGTAATCATAGAACGCCTTACCGTCGCCGCCCTCGAGGAATCCAACCTTCAGTGCCTGCGTTTCTGCAGGAGTGAATGTGTATTCGATCTTATGCCAATCGTTATCAACAACAAACGCTTTATTTGTTCCGCCGACTGTAACTTTTACAATTCTTGCAGCATCACCGTCAGCGTTTGTTCTGGGCCAGTTCTCAGCAGAAGCGGTACGAGCCCAAAGCGAGAGTGTGTAGCTTTCGCCTGCTTCGAGAGTGATATTTGCATCCTCGTAATATGCGTAGTTGCTGTACTTTGAAGTATTCCAGATATGAATGTAGCTGTTAGACTCAGAAGCACCGCGCAGACCGTTCACGGTGGTTGCGTCAGAGCCGTTTGTCGATGCCCATTCAGCGGAATCTGTGTACAGGGTGTCAGTAGTAAGCGTGGTGAGCTTCGCATTTGCAATGTCAAGACCGAGCTCGTTATCAAGTGTAAATGCAAGCTGACCGAGTGTGGTTGCCTCTGCAACGTCAATGGCAAATGTGCCGTGTGTCCACTCGTTTGTAAGAGCAAGCGCGTCGCCTGTAACAGTGACACCGCCCTCGCCGCTTACGGTAAGTGTTCCTGCATTGTTGTTTGTGTACGTATAGCCGCTGACTGCATAATTATTGAAATCATACTTCGCCAGACGGAAATCCGCATCAAAGGTGTAAGTTCCTGCTAAAAGCGTCATGTTGTCAAGTGTTGCAACGGTTTCACCGCTCTCTGCAGCAGCACTCGCACGGAGATATGCAGATTCTGTAACAAACGCTGCACTCAAGCTCGAACGATACCATCCGTTTGTGTCAGATGTAAAGGTCGTGGGATACTTGATCATCTCCTCGCCCTCGTTGCCCTCTGCATCAATTTCTTTGAGCGAGAAATTGTAGATGTCAAGCGGAAGAACATCAGAGAAGTTCATGCCTTCACGGATCGTGAAAGTAGCAGATATGTTACCTAATTCTTCGGTGGGTGTGATCATGATCTCGGCATAATCCCACTTATCGGTAACTACAAGACGACGGTTAAGACCGGTTGAGAATTTACCTGTCGTCGTTGCTGTTGTATAAGGTCCTTCAAGATAAAGCAGGTTATTATAGGAATTTGTGCTGGGGATATCGTTAGCCATAATACGAATCTCACGGTATCCGTTGCCTTCGCTGTCCTGTGTGGGCCAGTTTGCGCTCGGTACAGTGCGATACCAGAAGGAAAGCTTATACGTCTTTCCGACCTCCATCAGGGTTTCTTTATCTTCATATATAACCTTGTCTTCGCAGTAGTTTATATTATACATATGAAGAAATTCGTAGCTGTCTCCCTCGCCGATAACGTCA
The DNA here is from genome assembly GCA_017466685.1 of Clostridia bacterium. GTDB lineage: Bacteria > Bacillota > Clostridia > Oscillospirales > CAG-272 > Flemingiibacterium. The sequence continues at coordinate 5,420 of JAFTTS010000112.1, read as the reverse complement.
TCGACTGTGGAAACATTGTCAGACCAGGCAGCACCGTTAGCATCTGCCACCTGTGTGTCATCGGCAGCAAATGCAATAACGGGCATACCCGAAATCACAAGCATTACAGCCAATAACATTGCTAAAATACGCTTTTTCATGGTTCCATCTCCTTAAAAAATTATTTTCGGTACAGTCCACCATAAAATCATGCAATTTCATCAGCAACCATACCGATATATTTATATTGCGCAATTATATTTTATCATGGGTTAAATATTCTGTAAATATCGAAAACGGCTGTCATTGGATGAATATTTCCTCATTTTAAAGGTGAGATTGTTTTTCGTCTAATTCCCACAAACGGAGATGGATTTTATTGTGAGAATTACCAATCGCCGCATTCTTCACGTTATTTTATGATAAAAAACAAGCAGTCCGGTGCTCTTTGTTTTGAGAATCACTCGGAACGTTTACTTTATTTTTGATTGTTCTCCTTTCTATATTTCATGAGAAGTGTCGCTGTTTTTTATAATACTTTGCATTTTTTTGTTCATATCCAAGAAAACGATAAAAAATATTGCATTTTAACCTGATTTGTGTTATAATTAAAATCGCAGAACCGTGGGATCACAGCGATATCGTTCAAGATGAGCAGAGCTTATACGCGGTTAAAATCGAGATACGTTAATAATTTTTATAAACTATAATATTACCGGTTAAGGAGAAAAAAATGATTTGTAACAAATGCGGCAGAAATAATGCCCCAAAAAAGACAAAATGTGAATTCTGCGGCGAGCCTTTGCCGAAAAGCAGTGCATCAAACGGCTTTTCCGATATTTTAAATTATGACGGCGACATGACAGGTACATCGACGGGCTCCGGTGCTTTAAACGGCAGCAGCGTCATCGAGCGTGATATAGGCGAAATCTCTCAGAAGGTCGACTATGTATTCGCTACAGTACACCGTAATCTCGTATTTACATATATTGCAGTTGCCGTCGCGGTAATCGTTTTGATTGTTTCAATAATACTTAACGTCTCGGCAATGAAGTCGATCGACAAGATCAAGCATCAGTCAAATAACACTCAAGCACCCGAAACCACTATGGCAGATCCCATCGAGGACACAACCGAAGTTATAGTGGAAGAAACCACCGGTGAGCCCGAAACAGACGAGGACACCACTATAGTCGACGAGGACACAACTGTAGAGGAAGAAACCACACCTGCACCCGAAACAACTCGTGCACCCGCAGTATATCGTCCTGTCACAACTACAACAGCAGCTCCTGTAATTACAACTGCTCCCGAGGATACAACAACCGTTCCCGAGGATACAACAACTATTCCCGAGGACACAACGACTATTCCCGATGACACAACGACTGTTCCCGAGGACACAACGACTGTTCCCGAGGACACAACAACTGTTCCCGAGGACACAACAACTGTTCCCGAGGACACAACGACCACTCCCGAGGATACAACGACTATTCCCGAGGACACAACGACCACTCCCGAGGATACAACGACTGTTCCCGAGGACACAACAATTGTTCCCGAAGTCACCGATGAGCCCACAGTCACCGATGAGCCCGTCGATGTAGAGCCCGTAATCGACATCGAAACCAACACAAACGAGGAGTAATAGCGGTGACAGGCTGTACAGGAAAAACATGAAAAAAATAAATTTGAATTTAAACACCATCTTCTGCGTGGCTGATGAAATGGTGAAAAATAACGGCGAGGATTGCTTTGGTTACGAGGTTTCCGACAGTGATTTCCTGATTGCCGCTTTTGATGGCTGCGGCGGATCGGAATCAAAGAAATACAAGAATTTCTCCGGGAAAACAGGCGCATATGTTGCTTCACGTGCAGTATGTGGAGGAGTTATGTCCTGGTTCAGACAGTCGAGAACCGATACCGAGCTGATGCAGTATATACAAAACGCCCTGGCAGTCTGCGTTAAATATTCAGACAAAGCAGGACGCAATATGGGCTCATCCGGCAAAGCGTTTCCGACGACCGCCGCGATCCTGAAAGGCACCGAACATCCTCTCGGAATTATCGCCACCTGTTTTTGGGCAGGGAACTCACGATGCTATATGTTGGATTTCGGCGGCTTACATCAGTTAACCGCAGACGATCTTGACAATGGGGACGCAATGAGCAATCTGACAAGCGACGGTGTTATGACAAATCTTATAAACACAAGTGTTCCCTTCAAACTCCATTCAAAGAGATTTCTCTTCAAGCAGCCTTGTATATTGATCAGCGCAACGGACGGCTGTTTCAGTTATTTGCGCTCACCGATGGAATTTGAGGATCTCCTGGTCACCTCGCTTATGAAATCGAAAAACATATCCGAATGGAAGCAGACTATCAACGACCGGATCAAAGCCGTTGCAGGTGACGACTACACCCTGTGTGCCGCCGCTTACGGTTTCGTGAGCTTCGCCGACATAAAAAACAGGCTTATTGAGCGTCATAAGCTTCTTAACGAGCGGTATATCAAGAGCAATACCGATGTTCAAAAGCTTTGGGAGTCTTACAAAAGAGACTACAGCGTATATCTTTGACAAAGCAGCGATTTGTAATAACAAGTCTGAAATATTATAACAAAATCACGACGGTTCTCCGTAACAAGAGGATCGTCGTTTTTTATATTTTCACAGATAAAGCGTCTGCTATGACAGGACATCAGTACGTCATTCGGACATGAAACGCCCAAATGCGGTCCGAATAATTGTATTTACAAAAGGGTTATTTTATGGTATAATTAATATGTTGGTTATGTATTATTTCTGATGAAAAGGAGAACCAAATGAAAAAGACAAAAACGCTGTGTGCATTACTTTCTGTTGTCATTTCACTGCAGATGTTATGCCCGATCGGCAGATTGTCAAAAGTGAATACCGTCAGTGCCGCAGAGTCGCATGAACCGTATTCGATAGCAGGATCACTGCCGAGCGGCAACCTTCTTGAGAGCGGTGATTTCAATTCCGAATCCTGCCTCAGCCGCTGGGATAAGAGCACCTATGGCGGACAGTTCATGAAATATGAGGAGGATGCAAACGGCGGATACCTTTCGATGAACAGGATCAGCGTCTGCTGGGTAGGCTTCACCTATACGCCAACGTCAGCGATACCTGCAGGCAAATATAAATTCACGGGATATTTCCGTACACAGAACGAGGGCGAGATCACACGTCTGCGTATCATTGTCAATTATGCCAACGGAACAAACTCGCAATTCGCTATTTACTGCGGTAACGATTGGTTGAAGGCTGAATTTTACATCGATACCGCGTCGGACATCACCTCTTTCAAGGTTGCAGGCGGCCCATTCGATCAGTTCAGACAGGATTACTGTATCGATCACTTCTCGCTTGTTGCCGTTGATACGATCCCCGAGGACGCAAGTGGCGCGGCAGGTGACGATCTGGGAATTTCTCCTGCAGAATATGCAAACAAAGCATATGAATCCTCAAGGCAAAGCGTAACAGCATGGGATCCCACAGTCGAATCGCAGTATGAAGTAAACGGTATAATGATCAACCACGACTGCACGGCATATATTTCCAATATCGGCGCAAACTCGCTGAATGTGCAGGACTTCATCGACCTCGCGAGAAGCTTCGAAGGTAGCCATGTTACCGACTATATTATAAATGTTGACCAGGTTATGCCCTCTGAAATAAAGACAAGCTATCTCGAAATGTATCATCAGACAGAACAAGGCGGCAATGCGGCCGATTTTAAAAGTAATACGGTTGCGATCGGAGCTCATCGGGTATACGATATACTCGGCAGCGACTATATCGGTGTATGGATCGATACGTTCAATGAGATAGGAATCAATCCGTGGCTGTCGTTTCGAATGAATGATAATCACAACTTAGTTGACTCGGGACCTCAGATGTCAAAAACCGAGTTCTGGTATAAGAATCCGCAGGTTCGCCGCGTACAGCATCATCCGTATGTTCAATACCGCGACTACGCTATGGATTATACTCACGATATCGTGCGCGAATATGTGCTTTCATATATAAACGAAGCGCTTAATCGCTATGACTGTTACGGAATTGAGCTCGACTATATGCGCGATCCTTACCTCTGGCATTTAGGCGGTGAATATAACGGACTTGATATCCTCAATGAATTTATGCGTCAGGTTGATGACCTTGTTGCAATTTACGAGGAAAAATACGGGCATGAGATAAAAATTGCAGTTCGTGTTGCGCCTGATATTCAGGATTGCTATGATTTTGGTCTTGATGTGCTCACATGGTCAGCCGAGGGAATTGTCGATACAGTTATTGCAGCAAGCTATTATGAAAGCAGCTACACCGACATACCTACGAAGCTCTGGAAATCGTTGCTCGGCTCGGATGTTGAGTTTGCAGTCAACATTGAAACCAACAATCACAGAACATGGCCGGGTGCTACAAGCGGCGGTCATACTCTCGAAACCATAGCAGGTATCGCGGCAAGCGCATTTTCTCAGGGTGCGGATAAGGTTTATATGTTCAACTTTTTCCTCAATACCGCTATTAAAGAATCCGAGAAAATAACAACTCCAAGTGCAAACAGCTTACTTACGGGAAATGAATCTTTTTGGAATATTATTACTACTATCGGTTCATACGATAAGCTGATGACCATAAACCGCCGTTTAATGATATCTTATAAAGATATGGTTATGTATTGGCGTTCCTTTACCAGTGGAGTGGGAACCGTTCAGTTCTTGCCTCAGACGGTATCTTCGTCAAATAACGCAGTGTTGAATATTCCTCTCGGAGATGTTCCGGCAGGTGCGACGGTTAAGTTAAAATTCTCAACATCCAATCGCAGTATTGGCTCAACACCACCGACCGTATACGTAAACTCCAAGGTATGTACATATGCCGGAATGGAAAGCTGTGACGGAACATACACATCTTCCCCTGTTCTCTGCTATGTTATCCCGAAGTCTGCAATCGGACAGACATATGCGGTGGTTGAGATAAAATCCGGTCAGACATTCACGATAGATTTCGCGGAAATTTATATTGATGTAAATTAAAAATAACAAAGTGCTGCGCGGCGTAAAAACCGTGCAGTATTTTTTCAAAAAATAGCATAAATATTTTTCAAAAACCTATTGACAAACCGTTTCGCTTGTGATATAATAGATAAGCACCGTGGTTATAAAACGGTGGTATGAATATAATAATGGCGGAGTAGCTCAGTTGGCTAGAGCAACCGGTTCATACCCGGTAGGTCATGGGTTCAAGTCCAATCTCCGCTACCATTCATCTCGGCCAATAGGCTGGGAAATGGCCCGTTGGTCAAGCGGTTAAGACACGGCCCTTTCACGGCTGTAACATGGGTTCGATTCCCGTACGTGTCACCAAAACAGAACAAGGCGAACACTTCCGATATCGTGATGATAGGTC
>JAFTTS010000111.1 GCA_017466685.1 Clostridia bacterium | reverse complement strand
TATCTTGAAAGAGAAACCAAGCGTATACATGATAATCTCCCAAGGCTTCATTCCGATAACCCGGATCTTGACCGACTTTATTACCGTTCGCTTGTCACTTATATACTCTGTCGCTGGGATAACACCGACCTCTGCTCGGTTCCGTATTACAGTACAGGAAGCGTAAACGGTTCATGTATGTGCTCCTATCTTTGGGATTACTGCGGCGGACTTATGATGCATCCTATCTATGATTTCGAAGGAAACAAGGTGCAGCTGCGTGCATATCTGCGAAATGACCTTACAAGTTCGTATGCACTTAATCCTGTCACATCCGGCCCTGTTGGACCATGGTATCAGATAAATCAGGAAAAGATCACGCTGATGGTTTATCATCATGTCCGTGCAACGGGGGATATTGATTTTCTCTTTGAGCAGGTTGGAGAGCGTACCGTTCTTGAATGGATGGTATATCACGCTTTGGTTTGTGATGATATTTCACGTGAAGTCGAGCTTTATGATTACGGTGTCGGAGGAAATGCTCATCTGGAGATCTCGGGTTGGGGTAATGGTCCGTATAATGGAATAATGCCCGATCTTAATGCAAGAAGATATCTTAACTATATGCGTGTTTATGAGCTTACAAAGGTTGCAGGAAAGCCGGATGAGCGTCTTCCCGTACGTGCTGCTGCGCTCAAGGAAAAGCTTAAGTCGCTTTGGAATGACGAGGCAAAATGGTATGATTTCATTGACGCTGCCGGAAACCGTGATATTCGATATACGGTTCAGATGTTTAAGTTTATAAATAGCGGCGTTATAGATAAATATGAACGCGACGGACTTGTTTCCCATCTCAATGAGAGTGAGTTTCTTTCAAAATTCGGACTGCACAGTATGTCAAAGCTTGATCCGCAGTATGATCAGGATGACATAGATAACGGCGGCGGTGGAATCTGCACTCATTTTACAATGCAGATATGTGCCCAGCTTTATGAAATGGGCTACGATGCAGTTGCGACCGATATACTTCGCCGAGTTTTTTGGTGGGGAGAGCGTATGTCGTATCTCGGCGATTCTTGCGCTTCAAATTATATGGCAAACCGTGAAAATACTCCTCTTCAAGGCGATATCAGCTCGGTTTCCTGCGCGCAGATGATATTCTTCTACATTTTTGGTATCAAACCCGATTTTGACGGAAATATTACTGTTTCGCCCGTTAGGGTTCGCCCAGCAGAAAATATGGAAATCGAAAACGCACGCCTTCTCGGAAAAAATTTTTCAGTAAAGATTTGCGGCGATAAATTTACCGTTTCTCATCATGGAAAGGATGTTACTGCTTCGATCGGGGAACAAATCACTATATAGCTGAACGGACTGTATTTTTAAAGCCTTTAGTACCGCTGTATGATGCCAAACGGCACATATGACGGTGCTTTTTATTACAGGCGGCGTATTTTAGCTAAAAAATGTCGTTTTACCTTGACATTGCGGTTATTTTATATTATAATAGAAGAGATAATATTTTTATTTAAGGATAGGATTATAATTATGTTTTGGCAAGAAGAAATAGAGACGATGGACAGGGCAGACCTTGAACGCCTGCAGCTGGAGCGTCTTAAAAACATTGTGGACTACTGCTATAATCGTGTACCTTTCTATAAGAAAAGACTCGATGAGGTCGGTATAACCGCAGACAAAATTACCGCACTTTCCGATATTCAGTACATCCCGTACACAACCAAGGATGATATCCGCGATACATACCCCTTCGGACTTTTTGCGGTTGACAAAAAGGAGATCGTTCGTATTCATGCGTCCTCGGGTACAACGGGCAATCCTACGGTTGTAGGTTACACTAAAAATGACCTCAAAATGTGGACTGATTGCGTTTCGCGTATAGTTGTTGCGGCAGGTGCGACTGCAGATGATATTGTGCAGATCGCGTTCGGCTACGGTATGTTCACAGGTGCGCTCGGTTTGCATTACGGACTTGAAAACATCGGCGCGACTGTTGTTCCCACATCAACGGGCAACACCGAAAAACAGCTTAAATTCATGAAGGATTTCGGCACAACAGCTCTCGTTTCAACGCCCTCATATGCACTTTACATAGCAGAGGTAGCAAGGGATCTCGGTATTGACTGCAGAGACCTCGGCATCCGTCTCGGACTTTTCGGCTCGGAGGGTTGCTCGAACGAAATGCGTGCCAAGGTTGAAGAAGCATGGAATCTCTTTGCGACCGACAACTACGGTATGAGTGAGCTTTGCGGACCGGGTGTTTCGGGTGAATGCCGTTATCGCTGTGGCTTGCATTTTGCGGAGGATAATTTCCTTCCCGAGGTTATCGACAGCGCAAGCGGTGCCGTTAAGGCACGTGGTGACGAGGGTGAGCTTGTTGTAACAACGCTGACAAAAGAGGGAATACCGCTTCTGCGTTATCGTACCAAGGATATTACGCGCCTGCACTATGAAAAGTGTGAATGCGGACGTACTCATGTTCGTATGGACAAGCCGCTCGGACGTGCCGATGATATGCTCAAGATCAAGGGTGTTAACGTCTTCCCGACACAGATTGAAAGTGTACTTGTAAGCATTCCCGAGGTTGGTCCGCAGTACCAGATCGTGCTTGGAACGAAGAACTATATGGATACTTTCGAGATCAACATCGAGGTTTCCGATGCGAATCTCTTGACCTCGTTCACATCCCTTGAAAATCTTCAGCAGAAGGTTCGTCACAAGCTCCAGACCGTTCTCGGACTTGATGCGAAGATCAATCTTGTTGAGCCGAAGTCTCTTGAAAGATTCGTCGGCAAGGCAAAGCGTGTTATCGACAACCGCGTTAAATAATTGTTGAAAATAATTTTTTGGAGAACATATCAATGAAAAAAATAATGCTTGGAAATGAAGCCGTCGCACGCGGACTTTACGAAGCAGGTGTGCGATTTGTTTCGAGTTATCCCGGAACTCCGAGTACCGAGATCACCGAAGCTGTGGCAAAATATGATGAGGTTTATGCAGAGTGGGCACCTAACGAAAAGGTCGCTCTTGAGGCGGCACTCGGTGCGGCTATCGGTGGCGGACGTTCGTTCTGTGCGATGAAGCACGTCGGACTTAACGTTGCGGCGGATCCGCTGTTTATCACGTCTTACACGGGTGTTAACGGTGGTTTTGTTATCGGTGTTGCCGATGATCCCGGTATGCACTCTTCCCAGAATGAGCAGGACAGCCGTCACTATGCTATTGCGGCGAAGCTTCCGATGCTCGAGCCGTCCGATTCGGGCGAATGTCTTGAATTTACCAAGACGGCATATGATTATTCAGAGAAGTTTGACACGCCGTTCATTCTTCGTCTTAATACACGTGTTTCTCACTCGCAGTCGATCGTTGAGACCTCTGACAGAGTTGAGATTCCCGTTAAGCCTTATGAAAAAAACATCGCAAAGCACGTTATGATGCCGGCTATGGCTCGCGGACGTCACGTTGTTGTTGAGGAAAGACTCGCTGAACTTGCCGAGTTTGCGGAGAACTGTCCTTTCAATAAGGTTATCGAAAATAAGGGTGCGAAGATCGGTATTATCACCGCAGGTCCGTCGTTCTGCTATGCGCTTGAGGCATTTGGTGATACTGCTTCTTATTTGAAGCTCGGTATGGTCAATCCGCTTCCGAAGCGTATCATTGAGGAGTTCGCGGCTAAATATGAGCGCGTTATCGTTATTGAGGAGCTTGATCCTATCATCGAAACTCACGTCAAGGCGCTCGGTATCAAGTGTGACGGTAAGAATCTGCTTCCCATTTGCGGCGAATTTTCGCAGGAGCTTATTGCGGACATTCTTCTTAATAAGAAAAATGACTGTTATACTCTTGAAGATAACATTCCCGTACGTCCGCCGGTGCTTTGTCCCGGATGTCCTCACAGAGGTGTTTTCTACCTCTTTAAGAAGCTAGGACTTTACGTCAGTGGTGACATCGGATGTTACACTCTCGGTGCCGCACAGCCGCTTGCAGGTATGGACACAACACTCTGTATGGGTGCTTCGATCTCCGCACTTCACGGCTTTTCAAAGGTACGCGGTGAGGAGGATAAATGTGTTGCCGTTATCGGTGACTCCACCTTCATGCATTCGGGTATCACAGGACTTGTCGATATTACATACAACAAGGGTATCTCCACGGTTGTCATCGTTGACAACAGCATTACAGGCATGACCGGACATCAGCAGAATCCCTGCACAGGCTTCACTTTAAAGGGTGAACCCGTAACCGGTATCATGCTCGAAAATATTGCTAAGGCTGCAGGAGTTGACGAGGCGCATATCCGTATCGTTGATCCCAATAACCTTAAAGAAACCGAGGCTGTTCTTAAAGAGGAGCTTTCGGCGAAGTGCCCGTCCGTTATCATCTGCCGTCGTCCGTGTGCGCTTCTTAAATATGTTAAGCGTGAGCCGGCTCTTACGGTTAATGCGGATAAGTGCGTCGGATGTAAGATGTGCATGAAGATCGGATGCCCCTGCATTTCGATTGTTGACGGTAAGGCTCGTATTGACGCTACACTCTGTACAGGCTGCGGTCTGTGTACACAGATGTGTAAGGTCGGCGCGATTGTGTGAGAGGAGAGTGACTCAAATGACAAAGAATATTATGATAGTTGGTGTCGGCGGTCAGGGCTCACTGCTCGCAAGCCGTATTCTCGGTAACGCTGTGCTTCTTCAGAATTATGACGTAAAGGTTTCCGAGGTTCACGGAATGAGTCAACGCGGCGGCTCGGTCGTTACTTATGTTAAGTATGGCGACAAGGTTGCTTCTCCCGTTATTTGCAAGGGCGAAGCGGATGTTATCATGTCCTTCGAGCTTCTTGAGGCGGCAAGATGGCTTCCTTATCTCAAAAAGGACGGCGTTATTATAACGAACACACAGCAGATAAATCCGATGCCCGTCGTAACCGGTGCGGCTGAATATCCTGCCGATCTCGTTGAGAAGATGAAGGCAGCCGGAGCAAAGGTTATTGCCGCAGACGCACTTGAAATTGCACGCGAGGCAGGCAGTGAAAAGGCTGTGAACGTAGCACTCATCGGTATGGCGGCACACGCACTCGGCATTGACGATGAAACGCTTCGTGAGGCTGTACGCATTTCCGTTCCCGAAAAATTCCTTGAGCTTAATTTAAAAGCGTTCGACCTTGGCGCAAGCCACTCGGCGTAACTTATATAAAGGAGATAACTACCAATGGCAAAGTATTTCAATGAGGCTATGGAAACAGCCACACGCGACCAGCTCTATCATCTCCAGTCTTACAATCTTTCGCGTACGATTCACCACGTTTATAAGAATATGCCCATGTACCGTGAGCGTATGGATGCTATCGGTCTTAAACCCGAGGATATTCACTCGATTGATGATCTTCATAAGCTTCCGTTCACCTATAAGCAGGATCTTCGTGACGGTTATCCTTACGGAATGTTCTGCGTTGAGCCGAAGAATCTTATTCGTATTCACGCTTCGTCCGGTACAACAGGTAAGCAGACAGTCGTCGGTTACACCCAGAACGATATTGATCTCTGGGCAGAGTGTGCCGCACGTGCACTCGTTGCCGCAGGTGCAGACAAGGACGACTTCGTTCATGTTTCTTACGGCTACGGACTCTTCACAGGCGGTCTCGGACTCCACGACGGTGCACAGAAGATGGGCGCAACTGTTATTCCTGCATCCAGCGGAAACACTGCACGTCAGGTGACCATGCTCCAGGATTTCGGCTCGTCGATACTCTGTTGCACTCCATCATATGCACTGTTCATCGCGGACACACTGAAGGAGCAGGGAATCACTCTTGACAAGATTCACTTGAAGGCAGGTCTTTTCGGTGCTGAACCGTGGACCGAGCAGATGCGTGCCGAGATTGAGGAACGCCTCGGAATCAAGGCTTACGATATTTACGGTCTTTCGGAAATTTCCGGTCCCGGCGTTGCATACGACTGTGAATGTCAGAACGGTATGCATATAAACGAGGACCACTTCCTTATCGAAATTATCGATCCCGACACGGGAGAGGTTTTACCCGACGGCGAGCAGGGTGAGGTCGTTTTCACCTGTATCACCAAGGAAGCACTTCCGCTTATCCGTTACAGAACACACGATATTTCGAGCATCACTCACGAAAAATGCGCTTGCGGACGTACATTTGTCCGTATGCAGAAGCCCTGCGGACGTTCGGACGATATGCTCATCATCCGCGGCGTAAACGTATTCCCGTCGCAGATTGAAAGTGTACTTCTTTCCTGCGGTACGGTCGATCCTCACTATATGATCTATGTTGACCGTAAGAATAACCTCGACATTATGGAAATTCAGGTTGAGGTATCAGCCGACAACTTCTCCGACCACGTTAAGGGTATGGAGGAAATGGCGGCAAAGATCAATGCAGGAATGCAGTCAACCCTCGGACTTGCTTCGAAGATAACCTTCGTTGAACCCGGTACGATCCCGAGAAGCGAGGGTAAGGCAAAGCGCGTTGTTGACAAGCGTAAGCTTCACTAATATATAATTTCAGGAGGTAAATATTATGATTATCAAGCAGATCTCCATTTTCGTTGAAAACAAGCCCGGCAGACTCGCCGAGATTACCAAGATCATTGCAAAAAACAATATCAACATCCGTGCACTCTCCGTTGCAGACACCACACACTTCGGTATTCTTCGTATCATCGTTGACGATCCCGAGGAGGTTGAGCGCGTACTCAAGGCAGAGGGACTGACCGTTTCGATAACAAGCGTCATCACCGCCTGCATCCATAACCGTCCCGGCGGACTTGCAGAGGTTCTCGAGCTTCTTGCATCGAACGATATCACAATTGAGTATATGTATGCGTTCATCGCAAAGAGCGAAAACGAGGCATATGTTGTCATGCGTATCGAGGCAGAGGGTGCGGCAGTTGAGCTGCTCAAGGAGCACGGCTTCACAGGCATGGAATAAGATTCCAAACTATAACTTCATAAAATCAAAACCCGATAGGCTATAAACCTGTCGGGCTTTTTTGTGAAATGATTATTCAATACTTAAGTTCAGATCAACATATGTGTCATCGCGGAATACCGTGAACTTTACAACCGTTCCGAGCTTAAGCTTTTCCAACATGGAATCAATGCTTGTAATATCGGTTGCGGCAGTACCGTTAACTGCGACAATGATATCGCCTGCCATTAGTCCTGCTGTATGGGCTGCGGAGTTTTCAAACACCTCATGTATCATAACGCCTATCGGTATACGGTAACGGCGCGATATTTCATGGCTTACATTTTCTGCAGCGACCGAGTTTTTCATGAATATAACCTGAGAGGAGGTCGGTGTTGCTTTGGATGAAAAGAGCTGTGCGGTGTCAGATGTCTGCAGATTTTCGACTTCGGCTGTGTTCGGATAATAGATCTCGCTGTTTTCCCGTACCAGGTGAAAAACTGCAATACTGCATAAAACTCCGAGAAGTCCGAAGAACAGTGTGACGCCGACGATAAGTGTGAGTCGCGGAGCTAAACGCTTTAAGCTGCCTTTTTCAGCACTGCGGCACCATCTTTCATATGAGAGCCGTCTGCCAAATCCGCCGTAACAAGCTTCGTCTGAGCGGTTATCTTCAGTTTTATTCAGGATATCACTATTGCTATCCAACATAAAAACCCCCGAATTTCTTGGTAATTATCTGCTCTGCGACATTGCTGATGAGCCGTGATGATATGCGAGAGGTTTACTTCTTATGTGCATTTATTATATCAAACAAATATTAATAAAGTTCGACCTTTTTATGCACAACGGTGAATTGTTTATAAAGTTTTGATATGAGTTGTGTTAAAAAATTTATATTCGGAGAGTAAAAAAAGAACACTCCGCGTAAAACGGAGCATTCCTTGATAAATATGATTTTACGGTCGGTTACTGCGTTTTCTTAGAACCGAGGAACTTAAAGAGAAGAACGAGTCCGACTGTTGCAACCGTCGCCACTGCAAGACCGATCCAGCCGTTCTTGGTCAGACCGCCGACAACATATGCAACGAACGAACAGCCTGCGATGGAGATTGCGTACGGGAGCTGGGTTGAAACGTGATTGATGTGATCACAGCGTGCACCTGCCGAAGACATGATCGTTGTATCAGAGATGGGCGAGCAGTGGTCACCGCAAACCGCACCTGCAAGGCAAGCGGACATTCCGATGAAGTAAAGGGGACTTGAGGGATCCGGGAAGATTGCGCTTACGATCGGGATGAGGATACCGAATGTACCCCAGGATGTACCTGTTGCGAATGCGAGCAGGCAGGCAACGAGGAATACAACTGCAGGCAGGAAGAGCGAGAGGGATTCGGCGGAGTTCCTCATGAGGGTTTCAATAAAGGTGTCTGCGCCGAGTAAGCCGGTCATATTCTTAAGAGCGGTTGCAAATGTAAGGATCGTGATTGCGGGAACCATCGCCTTAAAGCCCTTCGGAACGCACTCCATTGCATCCTTGAAGGAAACAACACGGCGGCAGAGCAGGTAAATGATGGTGATGATGAGAGCAACGAGACCACCCCAGGGTAAACCGACGGTTGCATCTGTGGCAGCAAAAGCGTTGACGAAATCAACACCGGAAAGGATACCGCCGACGTAAACGAGTCCGAATACGCAAACGCCGATGAGAACAACGATCGGAAGAATAAGGTCGATAACCTTTCCTTTATCGTTGACTTCAAGATCTTCATCGGATTTATTTGAGGAAACTCCGGTTGTAAAGAGGTCGCCCTTTTCGATGGCGTTCTTTTCGTGCTTTTTCATCGGACCGAAATCAACCTTCAATACGATGATGAGTACGACAAAGAGAAGCGTCATGAGGGAATAGTAGTTAAACGGAATTGCACGAACGAACAGTTCAAGGCCGTTATAGCCTGTGCCCTCAGCATATGCGGAAACTGCAGCAGCCCAGGATGAGATCGGTGCGATCATACAAACGGGAGCTGCCGTTGCATCGATGATGAACGAGAGCTTTGCACGTGAAATCTTGTGAGAATCGGTGACGGGCATCATTACCGAGCCGACTGTGAGACAGTTGAAATAGTCGTCGATAAAGATAAGTACACCAAGTACAAATGCTGCAAGTTGAGCACCGACACGTGTTTTGATATGCTTCTGTGCCCATCTGCCAAATGCCGCAGCTGCACCTGTTTTATTGATGAGTGCAACCATGATTCCGAGGAGTACAAGGAATATGAAAATGCCTGCGGTGTCCGAAACTGCCGCGATGAAGCCGTCACTTATAAGCGCATCAACGGTTCCGAGCGGGCTGAAGTTTGTTGCAAGCAGACCGCCTGACAGAATACCGATAAAGAGGGAAGAATAAACCTCTTT
>JAFTTS010000110.1 GCA_017466685.1 Clostridia bacterium | reverse complement strand
TATGATGTATGTCGGTATGCCGGGACTGATCTTGTCAAGCACGATAAACAAGATCACCTTCAGCACGGGTATGATGGCCTCAATGCTTATCATTGCGCTTGTTGGAATTGTTTATACGCTTGTTATGTTCTTTGCCTCAACGCCGCTCACTTCAATGGAGAAGAACACAAAAACTCGCGGAATGATGCGCTTCTGTGCCGTTTTTGCAAATAACGGATTCCTCGGTATTCCGCTTGCAAATGCAGTGTTTGGCGAGGATTCTCCGGTGCTTCCCGTTGTTATTATACTCAACATTATAACCAACGTTTTAATGCAGACGCTCGGCGTTTATCTCGTCTCGGGCGACAAAAAGCAGATGAGCTTCAAAAAGGCACTTCTAAATCCACTCGTTATTGCCTTTTTCGTCGGCGTGATTCTGAATCTTCTGAAGGTCAAGGATTACGTTCCCGAGATTCCTTCGTTTGTTAACTATTTCAGCGGAATCGTCACTCCGATCTCAATGACTATCCTCGGTATGAAGATGGCATCGGTCAAGCTTACATCTCTCTTCACTTCATGGAAGACTTATTATGTTTCAGCCCTGCGGCTTGTGATCTTTCCGGCTGTGATACTTGCCGTTCTGATCGCTATGAAGAATCTGTTCGGCTTTGAGCTTATCACAAACGATATCATTCTTGGCTCATTTGTTGCGTTTGCAATGCCCACTGCGGGACTTGCTTCCACCTTTGCGGACAGTCTTGACGGCGATACTCAGAATGCCGTGGCGTTCACGCTCGGAACTACCATTATATCTATTATAACGATACCTGTATTGTATTTTATCATTAATCTTTTGCTCGAAGCTTCAGTTAATGTACCGCCTGTCGCTTGATTTTCAATAACTACATAAAGGTTGGTGAAATCGTGAAATTCAAAGCAAAATTTCTCGTTGCTTTTCTTTTGACAGTCGTTATTCTTGCACTAAAGCTCAGTGCGGACGATGGAACATATATTGTCAAGTTTGTTGACGGTTATACTCCCGATACGGCACAGTATGCGCTTGAAGAGGTATATGCAGACAAGGGCTTATACCTCACGGATGATCCCGAGATGCTTGAGCCGATCAAAGCTTATATTGAGCGTATTTCGCCGAACAGCGAGGTTGAACTGATCGAGGGAGATATGGGATTTTCAACGTTGTCGCTTCCTGAAGATCCGTATTATTCATCACTCCAGGTTCAGCTTAAAATGATAAATGCATCCGCCGCATGGGAACTTGAGAGCTACGGTAATGACATAAAGGTTGCCGTTATCGACAGCGGATGCCATGCGCATGATGAGCTGGTGGACAACCTGCTTGAGGGCAAAAATTACATAGACGGTACAACGGACGTTTCGGATAATCAAGGTCACGGAACTCACGTTTCGGGAATCATCGCGGCACAGATGGACAATGTTGGAGTTGTCGGCGTTGCACCAAAAGCGAAGATTGTTCCGTTAAAATGCTTTGAAACCGGTAAGTCAACCAATGTCGATGCCCTTCTCCAAGCGATTTACGAGGCGGTTGACGTATACGGCTGTAAAATTATAAATATGAGCTGGGGAGCAGCAGTTAACATTCCCGATTTGCAGGAAGCGATTGAATATGCTGCAGGAAAGGGCGTAATTCTGATTGCATCCGTCGGAAACGATAACTCGGTAGATTTACGTTATCCTGCCGCATATGATTGTGTTGTCGGTGTTGGAAGCGTTGACAGCAGCAAAGTGCATTCATCGTTTTCACAGTACAACACCTCTGTCACAGTTGTAGCTCCCGGAGAAGATGTACCAAGCACATATAAAACCGGCGGTTACGCAAATATGTCGGGAACATCCCAGGCTGCTCCGATGGTTTCGGGAATGGCGGCGTTGGCACTTTCTATGGATGAAGATATGACAAGCGCAGAGTTTCGAGAGCTTCTTACAAACAGCACAGAGGACCTCGGCGATGAAGGCTATGATGTAAAATACGGATATGGTCTTGTTGATATGAGTGCATTTATAGCTGAACTGTTTGAGGATATACCGCACTATGTTTCACCGATAAATATGCAGGATAATGAGGCTTATGTTCTCGTTAAAAACAATACGGAATCCGATTTTTCGGCTGTCAGCATCTTTTCAGAATATAGTGGCAAGAGATTTTCGGGACGCAGTCAGACCTCGGTTGCTTTAGCCTCGGGCGAGACAACGATAATAAAGCTCGAGAACAGCGAAAACAGCAATATAGCGCATTTTCTTTGGGGAAGTGCAGATCATATACGTCCTCTTGCGAATAAGCGTGATATAATCAACCCCTCTACGGCGACAATTCTTTGTGTATCGGCTTATGCGGCAGAGACTGTTGACGGCGGATTTTACAATATCGGTGAGGCTTCAAACGTGACTGTTGTTACCGGAGCTGAGGAGGGAAGTGTTACCGAGAAAAACCTTGATGTTGACGGCGACGGTACTGATGATCTGCTTTATTCAAATTCGGATCAGCTTACTGTCACATACAGTGCCGCAACGAACGGTGCATATTATGGCTTGATTCTGGTTGAGGGCTCGGATGTTCCGACTGTGAACGATACCGTTTATTACATCGACCAGCAGACTGCGGCTTCGGGCACAGTTACATTCAATGTCCTGCCGCTTCTTCCGTATGAAGCAACGGAAATGACACTTTATATTTCGAGCAGTGTTAGCGAGGAAGCGCTTATTTCCATTCCTCTCGGATATACAACCGATATAACCTCGGCGCCATCTGTCGGAGATGAGTCGGGAACTGTAAATCCCGTGATCTATGTTGCAAAGGTTGGAGACACATCATACGCAACACTTGCAGAAGCACTCGCGGCTGACGGTGATGTTACACTTCTTGCAAATATCACCGATGAAGTAACTGTTTCCAAGGAAGTTGCAATTATCAAGAACGGCTTCACTGCAAATGTTGTTGCAGGCGCAGGTTATGAAGTTATTGAAACTGACGATGCATACAATGTTTACACCGCGGTAACTCCCTTCGAGCTTTCGGGCGTAACGATGACACTCGGTTCGAGCCTTTCGCTTGACTTCGCAGTTAACACAGCCAACTTCACCGGTACAGACAACTACGCGAAGATGACGATAGTTTACGCTGACGGCGGAGAGTCGTATACAGTTACCGTACCGCAGTCCGAGTGGACACAGTTCAGCGGTACGATCTACACCGCGAAGTTCACCGGCATGGCGGCTAAACAGATGAACGACGTTGTAACTGTTGTGTTCTATAACGCAAAAGGACAGGCGTTAACCATCGCAAAGAGCGACAGTATCGAAACATACTCTATCCGTATGCTGAACGGCAATGCGGCAAGCAACAAGAAGCTTCGCACGGTTTACGTGGATATGCTCAACTATGGTGCGGCGGCACAGGTACAATTCGATTACGATGAAACAAATCTTGCAAACCGCAATCTCACAGAAGCACATCAGGCATGGGCGACCGCATCTGTCGCTACAACGGACAACCGAGTAAAGGGCACAGGTTACGCAGGCTCAACGCTCACACTTTCGGGCGAGATTCAGCTTGACCTTGTGTTCAAGAACAGCGCAGTCGGCTCGGATTACAGCTCACTTTATGCGCTTGCAACCTACACCGATCACTATGGAAATGCCAAGGAAATACGCATTGAGGGTACTGACTTTATCAAGTACAGCAGCACAATGTGTCAGATTTCCATAACCGGTATGGCAGTTGCAGACTTCAGAAGCGTTGTGAGCTGTACCGTTTACAATGCAGACGGAGAAGCAGTCGCAAATGCATCGGATAGCGTTGAATCTTACGCAAACCGTAACTCTGCAAGCCTTGGTGCGGTGGTTGATACGATAGTAAAGTTTGGCGAGTCGAGTTATAATTTCTTCCATTGATAGTTAATTCAATAGTATCACATCCTCATCCTGCACCGGGTGGGGATGTTTTTTTGATCAGGGAAAATTTGCATAAAGTGTTGATTTATATAAAACAATGTGATATAATTAAAATTGCGTAGTTATGTAAATTTATCTTTTGGAGGATGTGTAATGAGAAGTTTCTTTAGAAAAAGCATTGTTGTACTTTTTGCGGCAGCACTCGTGTGTCTACTTGCAATCGGTATAGGCGCGGTTACGGATACGGTTACTGCAAGCGGTACGTGCGGTGATGATCTTACGTGGACGCTGTACGATGATGGTGAGCTTGTTATAAGCGGTACGGGGGAGATGACAGGATATTATAGTACTTCATATGCACCATGGCATGGATATCGCTTCAGAATTGAAAGTGTAACTGTAGAACCAGGGGTAACAAGCATTGGGTTTAACGCATTTATAGATTGTAGTAATATAATTAGTGTTGCGTTCCCAGATAGTGTAACAAAAATAGCTGCACAGGCATTTTATGGTTGCAGTAGCCTTAATAATGTTGATATTCCTGTTGATGTTAAGAGTATTGGTAACCATGCATTCTACTATTGTTCTAACTTAACAAAAGCGATAATATACTCATGTACAGCAACATTCGGTTCAAATGTATTTAATAATACTCCCACCACATTCGAAATTCACGGCTACACCGGCTCGACAGCAGAAGCTTACGCGAACGCAAATGACCACATCTTCGTAGCACATGATGCAGCACCTGAACCTTTCGGTCTCTCCGGCGTAACGATGACACTCGGTTCGAGCCTTTCTCTCGACTTCGCAGTTGACACATCCAAGCTCACCGGTACAGACAACTATGCCGAATTTACAATCGTCTACGCAGACGGCAGAGACTCTGAAACAGTTACCGTGCCTCAGTCCGAGTGGACAAAATACAGCGGTACGGTCTACACCGCGAAGTTCACGGGCATGGCGGCGAAGCAGATGAACGACGTTGTGACGGCTGTATTCTATAACGCAAACGGTCAGCAGTTGACAATCGAAAAGAGCGACAGTATCGAAACATACTCTATCCGTATGCTGAACGGCAATGCTGCAAGCAACAAGAAGCTTCGCACGGTTTACGTGGATATGCTCAACTATGGTGCGGCGGCACAGGTGCAGTTCGATTACGATGAAACAAATCTTGCAAACCGCAATCTCACCGATATTCATAAAGCGTGGGCAACAGCAGTCATCACCACAATTGATAAAAGAGTAAAAGGTCCCGGTTATATCGGCACAGCGCTCACACTTTCGGACGAAATCCAGCTTGACCTTGTATTTAGACACGCAATTATTGGTTCCGACTACAGCAAGCTTTACGCTATAGCAACCTACACCGACCACTACGGAAATGACAAGGAAATACGCATTGAGGGTACTGACTTCATCAAGTACAGCAGCTCAATGTGTCAGATTTCCATCACGGGAATGTCAGTTGCAGACTTCAGAAGCGTTGTGATGTGCAGAGTATACAACAGCACAGGCACAGAGCTTGGATACGGTGCGGACAGCATTGAATCCTATGTATTCCGTAACGCTGTAAGCCTCGCTGAAATTGTTGACGCCATCGCTAAGTTCTCTCATTCCAGTTATAATTATTTCCATTGATATTTCATCCTCATCCATAACGGGTGGGGATAATTTTTATGTGAAATTGCTTTTGATAGCACATAAATTATTTCCGATTATATTGACATGAAGTTTAATTTTTGATATAATGTTTTTATCAGAATTTTAGTTCTTTAATTTATGGAGGAGTTATTATGGCAAAAACAGTTAAAGATATCCTTGAAATCATAAAAGATAACGGGATCAAAATGGTCGACTTTAAAATGGTCGATATAAACGGTCAGTACAGACACGTTACTATCCCGGCGGAGAATTTTTCCGAGGATACCATGAAGAGCGGTATCGGTTTCGATGCTTCTAACTACGGTTATGCAGTTGTTGAAAAGAGCGACATGGTGTTCATTCCCGATCCCGACACTGCTGTTATCGATCCCTTTTGCGAGATTCCCACTCTCTCTATGACAGGTAATGCAATGATCATCGCAAGCCCCGAAAACCGTCCTCTGCCGCAGTATCCCCGTAACATCGTGCTCGCGGCTGAACAGTATATGAAGGACTGCGGCGTTGCTGACACGATGCTCATTCTTCCCGAGTTTGAATTTTACCTCTTTGACCAGGTTGGCTGGGAGGTTGCAGGAAACCACATCGGCGTCAGAATGGATGCAAAGCAGTCTTATTGGAACAGTGACACAGAGGGACTCGGCGTTGTCGTTCCGAAGCAGAAGAACTATCACATTGCAAAGCCGTTTGATATTTCCTATGAGTGCCGCAGTGAAATGTGCCTCCATATGAAGGATGCAGGTATCGAAATCAACTATCATCATCCCGAGGTTGCCGCTTCCGGTCAGTTTGAAATTGAACCGCAGCTTGGTAAGATGTCCAAGATGGCAGACGCAACGATGATGATCAAGTATATCATCCACAACACCGCGCTCAAGTACGGCAAGACCGCGACATTCATGCCCAAACCCATCTACGGTGAAGCAGGAAGCGGTATGCACGTTCATATGCTTCTCTTAAAGGACGGTCAGCCCGTATTCTCCGATGATAACGGTTACGCTAACTTAAGCGAAACTGCACACTACTTCATGGGCGGACTTCTCAAGCATATCGCATCGCTTTGTGCGCTCACAAACCCCAGCACAAACTCGTTCAAGCGTCTTGTTCCCGGCTTTGAGGCACCTGTAACAGTCGGTTACGCAACCTCGAACCGCAGTGCTGTTATCCGTATCCCTGCATATGCAAAGAGTCCCGACAAGCGTCGTTTCGAGCTTCGTAACCCCGATGCGACCTGTAATCCTTATTTCTGCTATGCGGCTATCCTCATGGCAGGTCTTGACGGAATCAAGAACAAGATCGATCCTCATGCAAACGGTTGGGGACCTTACGACGTAAACCTCTACCATCTCAGCGACGAGGAAAAGGCAAAGCTCCATCATCTTCCGACCTCGCTTCCCGAGGCACTCGATGCACTTGAGGCAGATAACGACTATCTGACTGCAGGCGGCGTATTCCCGAAGGAGCTTCTCACAAACTTCATCAAGAACAAGCGTGAAGAATGCCGTCAGCTTGCGGCTATTCCTCATCCTGCTGAATTTGATAAGTATTATAACCTTTAATTGAATAGTCAGCATATAAAAACTACCGCTTCATTTTGAGTGAGGCGGTAGATTTTTGTTGTTATTTGATTTTTTCAAGATGTGCAAAATAACGTGTTACGTTGGTTGCGTTATGATTTGAGAGGATTGAAAAATCATCATCTGCTATGACTGCTGCGGCAGAGTTATCACCGTTTGGAGCTATTGCGGAATAGTGGTTTCCATAAACCTTGCCGTTATACATCGCTGTGATAGGCTCACTCCAATTTGTCATATCATCGCTGACGCGGAATTTTGTTGTCAATTCTCCACCCCAAGTGTCATCGTCAAACATGGCGCGGTATGAAACAAGGTACTTTTTATGTTTTTCAAGCCATACCACTCGTGTGTGCCATGAATTCGGGATAATGACACTTTCGCGTCCGAGATTGCCTGCTTCCGAAAAGCTACCCTCATAATACTTGACGAAATCTCCCATAACACCGTCATCACGCTTACGTGTACGTGCGATATATGTGTCACAGCGGTTCCACTTTTCTTCAAGCATATTAACGCTTACGATGTTGTAAAGTATGTAAATATAATCGTCGTTTGGGTTGACAAAGAGGGAAAAATCACCGCTTCCGAGCATCAAGTTGTCAAGCTTCTGCCCGATAATATTCTCTCCGTCGGGATTGAACTTTTCGCTGATGCAAACATCGTTGCCTGTGAGAACCCAGCGGTCAAATGTCCAGTTTTTGCCTTCATCGTCCGAGTGCATGAGGCCTATATGGCGGAAATCGGAATCGCATCTTGGAATTTCGCCTTGTCCTATAAAGCTGAACGCATCGTAACCTGTGCCTTTACCGTTCCAGCCGGTTTCGTTATGGAAGAAGCAGAAGAAACGGTGTGTATTCGGGCAGATGTAAAGACCGAACGGCCAAATGCTTCCTCGCGGTTTGATTCCTTCAGGGTAACGTATGCCCGAAAAAGAATAGTCCGCGTGTCCGACGCAGAAGTTTGTGTTTACGGCATAAAGCTCCTCGAGGTCATCAAGGCTCGTGCCGCAGAACATACCGATATGTCCGAGATGAGAGTGACCGCTCATTGCCCAGAGCTTGCCGTCCTTGTCACGGTACATCGGTGTCGTACCGTCTTGAGCGATGTCTTTATCCCTGCGGAAAGGGGTGGTTCCTTCGCTTTCGATGATGATTTTGTAGTTATTAAAGAAATTCATATTCGTTCTTCTCCTATCTTTTTCAATCCTCATATTTATGAGTTGATAAAATTATAACACAACATTATTCATCAGTCAAGTATCAATCGTATCAGAAAATATGACAATTGGTGATGTTTTTTTTGAAATGTTATTGACTTTTGCAAGGTAATGTGATACAATTACCATAGGGTGCTGTGTCAGTACTTAAATTTTTCTTTTAAAGTAAGGAGCAATAAAATGAAAACAGCAGCAAAGGTCTTTATCATTATCGGTATGGTCGTGGGATTCTGGACGATCCTTCCTCTCATTTTCGGCGGCATAGCGCTTTCGCAGATGAGCACAAGAAAACCCTCCACAGGTATTTGTGTGTGTGTTCTTCTTTTCTGTAACATGATTGGCGGCATACTTCTTCTTTGCAGTGATGAAGCGGATTACCGTGTTCAGCCTGTCAACAACATGATGTATGGATATCCTCCTCAGGGTTATCAACCGCAGAATCTTCCTCCTCAGGGATATCAGCAGCAGAATTATCCCCCTCAGGGATACCAGCAGCAGAACTATCAGCAGAACTATCAGCAGCAGAATAATTTCCAGCAGAATCCCCAGCAGAACTATCAGCAGCAGAATAATTATCCGCCGCAGCAGTTCTGAGATCTATAATTTTTAACAAAACAAACAGGTGAGCATTTTTCGTGCGCTCACCTGATTTTTTTATTTAATGTCGAAAAACACGACTGTGATACTGTTTTCGTTCGCTCTCAAATTTTCATCGCGATAAAACATAACATCACCGTACGGATATTCAATCTCGGCGAGCACCTCCTTGAAATCGGCAGAACGGATCTCAAGTCGTTTTACTTCGGCTTCGCCTATGTCGATGTTGGTTTTAAAATTAAACCAAACTCCATCGCTGAAATAGCAGTAGTTATATTCATCGAGTCTGCAGACACTTTCCGATTCGTCCTGTGTGGCGAGCAGAGTAGAGTTACCGTCTGCATCGACTGACCACAGTGCATTGGTCTGGGTTACATCATAGTATGGTGCACGCTCTTCAACCATTACCTTTTCGTCATATACGTCGTGTGCAACGAAATCACCGCTTTTGAAATATACCGTTTCATCGATGGAAAAATCGTATATTCCGAAGCCGATATGATGCTCCCAGCCGTAAATGTTATAAACGAAAGCGGTATTGTTTAAAAAACCAACTGCCTCATAATGGGCAACGTGCTGAATATCGTTTACTTCACCGCCGACATGGGCATCAAAAGCGACATTCCTGAAAACGTGAGGGATGTCTGAGCCGGCTTCTATTACATCAATTCCGCCGTGTCCAACGCCGTCTTCGTCTATATTGAAAATTGTATATTTGCCGTCGGGTGAGGAGATATACGGGCCGCAGACGGGGTATAATTCTGTTTTTTTCGGAGTTACTGTAAAACTATCGCCGGACTTGCTTATTTCATAGGCGGAATCCGCAAAAGTTATGTCGTTCTCTATTTCAATATCAAAAACAGTGACGCTGTCTGTGCCGTAATTCGTTTGGCTTGGCAAGTTATCGGTATCGAGTGTTTCCGTGTGCGCGATGACACCCTCCTGCATATCGATTATATGAAGCGTCATCTCATTTCCGTGCAGAAAATACATCTGATAACGCTCGTCAAATGCCGCCGAATAACAGCGTACATCCTTCGATTCAATCGGAACGTGCACGCTCTTTATGTCAAGTTCGCCTTCGTTTGAGATAACATTTATCGCACGCATAAATGAAGATGCGTATTCATCGACGGTGAGATCTGAAAGGCTCTCAAGCGAGTCTATGACCGATTTGTCAATGTCACTGTATTCGCCGTCGGCTGTTTTTTCGAGCGTATATACGTCAACCTGTCCCGGATATGTTTCGCGTATCATTGTATTCTTTATTCTGATACGGTCACCGTCCGTGAGCCCCTCGAAGCTCACCTCGTCGCTCTTTGCAAACATATAACAGGGAGCTGTACCGTTTATGATTATCATGGGACTGCCGTTAAAGCTTAAATAAATTCCCTCGATATATTTGTTTTCGTCAACGTATATATCGCCGTTTGGCTCGGTGTCATCGGGAAGCTCGGTGCCGTTCGCGCAGGCGGTGAACAGGAGGGAAAGGGCAAGTAAGGTTGTGAGAAGTAATTTTTTCATGGATGTTACCTCGCTTGGGTGTTATCATTCAATGTCCATTACAGAGCCGATAAAGAACGGCAGCATGGTTTCGGTGTCGATTAACATAAATACAAACGGACGGTCAAGGATAACGTTTTTGCGGTTAAGCGGTTCTGCAGACATACAATCTTCCATTACAACAACGGTTGCAGCACCTGCCTTTGTTCCTTTCTCACCGACGGAAATATATGTTTTATGCAGTACACTGCTTACGAAAATGTTGCCTCTGGTTGAAGTGCCGAGTCCCGAAAAATCCGCATTAAACTCATCGAATGCATCGCTCATACCCATACTTGATAAAACTGCGGAAAGCTCTGTGTCAAATTCAAACTCGAACTTCGGAAGTCCTGCGTTGACGGTGGTATTGGTGGAATTTATGAGAGTATTGCGCAGTGTTTCACCGGTAAGTGTGGAGATATAATCGGAGACGGTTGTGCCCTCATTCGGGAGAAGTGCTGCGAAGGCGTACTTACGGTCGCTGTAATATTTTATAAAGCCTGTTGCATATTCATCCTCAAGGTAAACGCCCTCATCGGAATACATCATTTCGACGGTACGTTCATCGCCCGATTCGGTTGTGAAAATAGTATCGTGTACCTGATCCTTTTCATATATATCCAGCCATTCCGCTTCAAATGCAAGGGCGTTGACGAGGAACATTACCGCGTTTGGTGGGATTTTATCGAGGATTTTGGGTATCATGCCGTCGGTCTTTTCTTTAACCCAGTTATTGATGTCGTTTTTCGTTCCGGAATCGAACGGTGCTTTGAAAATATCTGCTCCGAAATAGTCAGCGTTGGTCTGGAGGAAGTTCTCGTTCACATTGAATCTTTCGGCATCGGTAAACCAGATCGAGTTCGCGAGATTTAACTTGTATTTTTCACTTTTCGGGAGTGAGTTGGAGTAGGCTTTTATGCAGGCATTAAGCGTTTCTGTGTCGATGCCGAACATTTCCTCCATCTGTGCGAGTGTGTCACCCTCAGCTCCGTTTGCGGTCATTGCAAGGGCGTAGAGGATAGACAGAGGCGAGATGAGTGTATTCGTTTCTTCGGTGAAGCTTTCAGAAAAGAGATTTACTCCGAAATCGGTAAGCTCGTTACCGTAATCACCGATCTCGGCAGTTGTGACGTCATTTTGCGGTGTGATTCCCGCGGAAAGATTTGCGGCACTACCTGACGAAGTGCATGAGGTGAATATAAGCGACGATAGAATAAGCAGGGAAGCAAGACGTTTCATAATTATACTCCTTTGGGTATTAAAATACTTTTCTGCCTATTTGACGCACAAAAAACAAAAAAGTTCGGCACTCTGAAAAAATATTCAAAGTACCGAATTATTATATTATTCAACAACAAATATGAACGGATATACATCCTGACCGCCGTCCGAGGTGTAAAACTCAACATCCGGATAATTTTCGGCAAGCCATTCTTCAATTGCCGATGCGTCATCATCCGCTGCGTCTTTTCCGATGAAGGCTGTAACAAGGTAAGTATCCTCGTTTAACATCTTTGCGAGCAGCTCACACGCCGCTTCAAGCATATTCTTGCAGGAAACCTTCATCTCCTTGCCAACAAAGCCGATGAAATCGCCCGACTCGATGTGTACACCGTCAAGCTCTGCATCACGTATTGCAGGGGAGATATATCCCGTTGAAACCATAGCCATTGCTTCACGGAAGGTTTCTTCGATCTGCTCGGGATCACCGGACTGGAAGTTCATCGCGGAAATTGCCGCATATCCCATGCCGAGGTCCTTACTTTCGATAACGTGTATTTCACCGTTTTCGTAAAGCTGGGCCGCCTGTTTTGCCGCCATAACAATGTTTCCGTTATTGGGGAAAACAAAGATATGTGCCGCGCCGACCTCCTCGAATGCCTCAAGGAAATCCTTCGCGGAGGGATTCTGCGTCTGACCGCCGTGAACCACATAGTCAACGCCGAGCTCACGGAAAAGCGATTCAATTCCGTCACCGGATGCGACTGCGACCGTTCCGAAGTCTTTAGCTTTACGCGGCTTCTTTGTGGAATGCTCGTCGGAAAGGCTCGAATGCTGAACGCTCATGTTTTCGATTTTAACAGTCAGAAATTCGCCGTACTGACGACAAAATTCAAGTACACGTTCGGGGGTTTTGGTGTGAACGTGAATCTTGATAATACTACCTGTTTTAAAGGCGACAATAGAATCACCGATCGTACCGAGGAAATCCTTTACGATATTCTCGTCGAACGCTTCAACGTCACATTTGGAATTCTGAAGCTGAAGCAGAAGCTCGGTGCAGTAACCGTAAGTCATTTCGCTGTCGGGACCGAACGAGGAGAAATCTATTGTTGCTGTTTTGGGAGCGGGAAGCTCAAAGTCCATGGCGATCTCCTCGCCGAGCAGAACCTTGGAACATCCCTGAATGATATAATATAATCCTGCTCCGCCGCTATCGACAACGCCTGCCTCTTTAAGCTGTTCAAGCAGCTCAGGCGTACGTTCGAGGGAAGCGTACATCTCTTTCATGAGATCGGAGAAAATTTCTGTAAATGTGCTGTTTTCATTGACACGTGATGCGGCGTATTCAACCGATTCGCGTGCAACTGTGAGAATTGTACCTTCTGTGGGCTTCATGACCGAAGCGTATGCCTGTTTAACGCCGTTTTTAAGTGCTGCGGCGAAGGTTTCACAGTCGGCAGAGGTGCGTCCCTCAAAGCCCTTTGAGATACCGTCGAAGAACTGCGACAAAATAACGCCGGAGTTACCTCTTGCACCAAGCAGCATACCCTGGGAGAACTTTGCCGAAACAAACGCGAGGTCGCCGTTATCAACCCCTGCAATTGCGGCAGCTCCGCTCTCGATGGTCATGCTCATATTATCGCCGGTGTCGCCGTCGGGAACAGGGAACACATTGAGGTTGTTGACCTCCTCGGCATTTGCACGAAGCTGTGCCGCGCCGCCTCTGACCATATTTGCGAACATCTTGCCATCGATATATTTGTCGGCAGATGCCTCGGTCTGTACGGCGTTATTCAGCTCGTCCTTGATTTCATTAACCATAAATAAAAACCTGTCGGGAAAAATTGATTTCCGGACTTATCCTCTTTATATTAGATCGATAATCAGTTGTTGCGTTCGTCTCCCCAGAAGAAGAGAGCAACTGTGCCGGGGCCTGTGTGGCTTCCGATGGTTGTTCCGATGCTGTTTATAAGAACATCGCCGTCAAGCTTCGGGAAGGATGCTTTAACGAGGTCTGCAACAGCCTGTGCGTCCTCAGGGCAGGCAGAATGACAGATATAGCATTTTCCGCTGTAATCAAGTCTGTCATCGGCATACTGCTTTATCATTTCAACTATACGGTTGATAACGCGCTTCTTGGGACGTACCTTTTCGCGCGGAACAAGCTTTCCGTTAACGTCAACATTAAGCAGAGGGCAGATGCCGAGAATGCCGCCGATCGCGCCTGCGGTTTTTGAAACGCGTCCGCCCTTGACGAAGAAGGTAAGGTCGGAGGAGAAGAACCAGTGATGCATCTTCAGGCGGTTGGCTTCAACCCAGTCGCCGAGCTCATCAAGTCCCATTCCTTCATCGCGAAGGTCCGCAGCCTTATCCATTAAAAGACCGTAACCCGATGCCGCAGCAAGGGAGTCTACGATTCTGATCTTACGCTCGGGATACTTCTGTGCACAAGCCTTTGCCGCGTTTCTTGCGGACTGGATCGAGCCGGAGAGACCGGAGGAAAGGGAGATGTGAAGAATGTCCTTACCCTGCTCGAGGAATTTTTCAAAATATTTTGTATATTCACCAACGCTGATCTGAGATGTTTTTGTGTCAGCACCGTTTACCATAGCGGCGTAAAATTCATTGAACGGCATGGAGCGACCGAGGTCATCAATGTACTCAACTCCGTCCATGAAAAAGTGGAAGCAAATGTAAGAAATATTGCGAGCAACAAGATGCTCATGAGAAATATCAACTGTTGAACAACAGCTTAAAACGTAATCCTGCATATTGTTATCCTTTCTTAATGCGTACTGCCGGAAACCCATAATACGCTTATTATAAGATATATACATTATACCATATTTTATATCACAAATCAACCCCCATATACGATTTTTGGTAAATTAGTCAAAGATAAGTTTAGTATGAGATAATTTATGCAAAATAATATGCACCGAAGGCGATTTTGCGACAAAACCTACGGTGCAAATGTTTGTGAAATGTTAAAAGAAAACGCCTGTGATAAAGATCTCGAGACCGATCAGGATGAGTATCGTACCGCCGAGGATGCCTGCTTTACCTGCAAGTGCCGTTCCGAATTTTCGTCCGAGAAAAATACCGGCACTGCATATGACGAACGTTACCGCGGCGATGATCAGAACGGATACAATTGCCTCTGCAAGAGTATGCTCGGCGATGGTGAAGCCGACGGAGAGTGCGTCAATCGAGGTTGCGACGCCTTGTATGAGAAGCGCTCCGAAAGTGAGCTTGGTGCATCCGCAGTCCTCGCATTTGCAGTGTATACCCTCGATCAGCATTTTGCCTCCGATATAGCCGAGTAATGCAAGAGCTATCCAGGGGATAAACCTTTCAAATGACTCAAAATACTGTACGACCGTATGAACGCATATCCAGCCTATCATGGGCATTGCAGCCTGGAAAAGCGCAAACACCGCAGCTATTCCGAAAAGCCTGGAAAGACGCATTTTGGGCTCGTTCAGACCGTTTGCAAGCGAAACCGAAAAGGCATCCATTGCAAGTCCTGCGCCGAGCATTATACTCATTGTTATAAGCGAGAATGAAATGTCCATAAAAATCTCCCAAAATGCCGTTTGGCACAAATATTTAAGAAACGGCAAGCTCAAAATGAAACTTACCGTTTTTTGGCGTCCCCGGCGCGATTCGAACGCGCGACCTTCCGCTTAGGAGGCGGATGCTCTATCCTGCTGAGCTACGGGAACATTTAATACTACAATATAATACCACAGTGCGCTGAATTTGTCAAGAGCTACTTGCGCACTGTGACATTATTTGTTTTTTATTTTCTGCGAAGTATTCTCATAACACCGCCGAGGATGGGTTTTGCGTTGATAACAAAAATCGCGGCGATACCGATTACCTGTACCGCAATCCAGAATTTAAGCTCGAATATCATAAATACTGTCTGCGTGCCGATTATAGCGGTGTTGGCGATCAGCTTGGGGATATGGAGAGGGAAGCGTATGAACTTGCGAGTGTTGACGGCACGGATGATAAAAACGATGAAGTATGAAAGAAATGTAGCAAGAGCAGCACCGTTTGCACCGAGCGGAGTCGGGATAAGAAGCAGGTTAAAGACGATATTGATAAGCGCACCGATCATTGACGTTACAAAGGAATGTACGCTCTTTTTGTCAACGAGATAGACGCTGCCCATAAATGTGACGAGGCTTGAAAATACGGTTGCGCATATGAGAAGTGGCATATACTGCCATGCGGTGTAATAGCTCTCGGCAAAGAGTACCTTTGAAAAAATCTTCGAAAATGCAATGAGACCTGCGGCGGAGATACATAGCATACCCTGGAAGCTGTCAAAGACCGTTCCGAAGAAGATTTCGTGATCCTTACGGGATTCGGTGTCACGCTCGGTAACTGCGGAAAATTGCCATGCCTCAATGAAGATACCCGAAAGAAGAATAAGCATTGTCGGTATCTTGAATGCCGCCGCGTAAAGACCGTTTATGTCGTCACCGATGAAGCCCTTTATCATATAACGGTCGGATACGTTCGTGATCCACCAGAAGATGGTTGTCGGGATCATGGGAATACTGAACTTCAGCATGAGACTTGCCGTCTGTTTATGGATACGTGACGGCGAAAGGGAAAAGTCGCGTCTGATCACAAGGATTATAATAAGCGATACCAACGCATCCGCGATAACTACACTTAATACATATCCGAGGAGTCCGATTTTAAGAACCACAAGAAAGAGAATATTAAGCGCAATCGTTATGGCGGTTGAGGAAATTCCCTGTATCGCGAAGAAGGCTGTCATTCCGCACGCTCTGACATACTGTGCAAGGATGGAATGCACGTTGGCGACGAAGGCATACAGGATTATCAGCCACATATAGCCGTCAAAATATTCAATCTGATTCAGAAGCGGAAAAAGCAGGGTGAAAATAAGGAAGCCTGCGAATGTAACGTAAAGTCCGGTTGTAAGTACGCGCCTTCGATCAGCGTCACGGTCGAGCGTGAAACGGAAAACCGCGTCACATATCCCGAGCGAGAGGATCGGCATGAGCAGATTTGCACTCTGTGTTATAATGTCGGCGGTACTGTACTCAGCCCTTGAAAGACAGGCCGTATAGAGCGGCAGAAGCAGGAACACAAGCAGCTTTGAGCCGAATGTGCCGATGCCGAGTATGGCTGTATTCGACAGCAGTTTTTTATACTTGTCCATTTTTTCTCCAAATATTATATTTATTAAAGCAGCGGCGCAATAAGCTTTAGCAAACTCATAACGAGTCCGTGACGTCCGCGCATTTTTTTATAGCTCTCGGGAGTTATTTCTTCGCAAGACTTGAGGGTTTCGAGAAAGTCGTTTCTCATTTCTATAACGGCGGGATTATCATAAACAAGCGTTGCACATTCAAAATGAAGATACAGACTGCGGTAATCGAAGTTTATCGAGCCGACAGCCGCGATGTGATCGTCACTGACCACGGTTTTTGAATGAACGAAGCCGGGCGTGTATTCATAGATACGCACTCCCGAATCCATGAGCTGACCGTAAAACGAGCGTGTCACCTCGAAAACATACCATTTATCGGGAATATGCGGCGTTATTATACGAACGTCAATACCGCTTTTTGCGGCGAAGCAAAGTGCTGTCAGGAGCTCGTTATCGGGAATGAGATAGGGCGTCATGATATAAATATAGTCCTTCGCCTTGTTGATAAGGTTGAAATATACAAGCTCACCGACACATTCACCGTCAAGCGGCGTATCGGCATACGGCTGTACATAACCGTGTGCGTTTTGCGTGACCATGACAGGATTGTGCAAAAAATCGGTTATATTCTTATCGACGGGATGAGCCATATACCAGTTGCCGAGAAACATCAGCGTAAAGCTCTTAACGGCATCTCCGCGGATCATTATCGCAGAGTCCTTCCAATAACCGAAGCGCTCGTATGCGTTTATATATTCATCGGCTAAGTTGATACCGCCGGTGAAGGCAGTGTGACCGTCGATGACGACGATTTTGCGGTGATCGCGGTTGTTCTGTATAACTGTTGCAACGGGGATGAACGGATTGAAGATCATCACCTTTATTCCAAGACCTGCGAGGACTTTATCGTAATTTTTCGGGAGTGCGCTCATGCATCCCATACCGTCCCAGATGATACGGATATCAACGCCCGCCTTGGCTTTTTCAATGAGTATCTTCAGGATCGAATCCCACATAACGCCTTCCTGAATGATAAAATATTCAAGGAAAATAAACTTTTTTGCTTTTTTTAACTCTTCAAGAAGCACCTCGAATTTCACTTCGCCCGTGGGAAGAAAACGTGCCTCTGTGTTTTTATAAACAGGGAAGCTTGCTTTGTTTGCAAGATAAGAAGCGTGTGCTGCTGTGGTACGGCTTTTTTTGCGGATTTCGTCCGTGATTTTTGTATCCTGAATAAGGTACGGTTCAACTATGGCATTGGCTTTTGCGGCTTTTTTCTTGAAAAGGAAGGTTGAGGTCTGAAGCGATGCCGCGAGATACATAAGTCCGCCAAAGAGAGGGAAGATCAGGATGGTTACAGTCCACGTAAGCTTATATGCCGGGTTTTTGTTGCCGTTTATGATATAGACGACCGTTATTATGCTTATAACAGTCAGTGCCACGGAAATCGCGATCGAATATGTGCTGAGTGTGACGAGCGTCGCGATATAAAGCACGATCTGCAGTACGGCAAAGAGGGCGGTTATTATCAGCCTGCCCGTAAAGCTTTTGAGGTATTTCTTATGCAACTGCGCCTCTCCTTTTTTCGAAAAAATCTGCCATACCTTATATTATACCACATTTTGAAATTATTTTCAAGTCTGTAGCGAAAAATGCTTTTTTAGAGTGTTTTTCTTTTGTAAATATAGGTTCGTTTCACCGTTTCGCTGTGTTCGATAACGCCGAATGAGATAAGCGTAAGAATTGCGTAACCGGCTCTGCGACGTGTCATTTTTGCTGCCTTTGCAAACTCTGTCGCCGTGAAGGTGTCGCCGAGCGTGTCCGGGATGAGGACGGAAAAATCGGATGCTTTTTCGAGTGTCAGCTTGCCGATAAGCTCCGTCGGTATACGCTCAAAACGTGACGCACCGAAGTGCTTTTTATCTTTGCTTCGTCCCGTTAAGAGGCGAAATTCTTCTATATTGCAGAATGCCAGTGTGAAGCGTACATCCGTGAGCGGCATTATCGGACGGAGTGAGTACAGCTCGTAAAGTATATCCCACGGTTTACCTTGCTTCGGCGATTTGTGACGCTCACCGACCTCGCCGCTCTCGGGATTTATCCATGAAATATATTTTTCGGCGGCTATCGGGTACACCACGTTTACCTTGTAATCGTCCTTGTATGCAGTAAGCTTGTTTTTCAGAGAGGAGAATTGGCGTGTCTGAATTTCGGTTATCTCGCCGTCCTTGCAGATGTCGGCAACGTAACGTCCGAGCTTTATTTCATGGAAAGAGGTGTCGGGCTCAAAAAAGTGCTTGAGTACACTGTGAAGCGTTCGTTCGCCGAGCGTACCGATGCCGCGTTTTTCGTGTGCGTTTGTCATCGCGTCATGACAGCATTTTGAAAAAATTTCTTTTTCGTGCGTATTTGCGTTTGCGTATATATTTTGAGTTTTTTTGACCTTCGGCACGCTGTCACTTCCTTTTTAAACAGTATGGTTTTATTTTACAATAAACTTGTTAATAAATCAAGCAAAAATAACCCATAGGTTTGAAATTTAAACCCAAGCGACGTGAAAACTGCATTTTGTACCTTTTCGGGCTTCCGTAAAGCGTGAAAAAAGTGAAAAAAACAGGGACGTTTGTATATTGACAAACAAACTGTGCGATGGTAAAATTATATTAAAATAAACTTGTCGTTTGACAGGAGGAACAGTTTCATGCGTGAACTTAAACTTGAGGAACTTTCAACAAAGCAAAAGCTTGGTATGGTGACGATCGCCACACTGTTTTCATTTCTCACGCCGGAAGAACAGGAAGAACAGGTTCGCTATGTTGTCGAGCTTGCGAAAGAACGCTCTGTCGGTGCGGTGTGGGTAAACTACGATGCAGATCATCTTGAGGATGCCAAGGCGAAGATAGACAGAATCAAGGCTGCCGCAGATTATCCGATACTCATTATGTGTGACGCGGAAAGCGGTTTCGGAAAGAACACGATCGGCAGACACAATCCTATCGGTATGGTTGACAGCGAGGAAGCGGCTTACGCGTTTGGTAAGGTCACGGCTATTGCTGCACGTCAGGTCGGATATAATGTAGTATGCAATCCCATTCTCGATATGGCTACCACAAGAACTACCTGTGGAACGAACATCCGCGGAATCGGAAGCGATAAAAAGCGTGTAACCGAGCTTGCAATTGCAGAGGCAAGAGGTATGCACGACGGCGGCGTGTTAAGCGTTGCAAAGCATTATCCCGGTGAGGGCTCGGACGGCTCTATCGACTCACACATGGCAGAAGCGTTTTCGACCAAGACCAAGGAAGAATTGCTTGACGTTA
Source organism: Clostridia bacterium (assembly GCA_017466685.1). GTDB lineage: Bacteria > Bacillota > Clostridia > Oscillospirales > CAG-272 > Flemingiibacterium. Next base: position 11,808 of record JAFTTS010000110.1, on the reverse strand, counting down.
ACCTCTATCCATATCTTGCGCTTCTTCGTGAGGGACTGCTTGACGGAATTATGACACGTCACGAGCGTTTTGCCGTAATCGATCCCGACTACCCTGCAAGCCTTTCGCAGAAGGTTATCAATCTCATCCGCGACGAGGGATTCGACGGCTTCTCGATCACCGATGCACTTGCGATGGACGGAATTGTGTCAAAATTCGGTAAGGTTCAGTCGGTCGGTCTTTCTGTCGGAAACGGAAACGATATTTCGCTTGCATGGAACAAGGATCACCGCGAGGCGTATGAATCCATGTGTCAGTGCTATGACGAAGGAATCATCTCGGACGCGCGTCTTGACGATGCCGTGAGACACATCCTTGAAGCACAGCACAAAACTCTCGCCGAGCCGAAATTCACCGAGATCACGGAAAAGGATCTTGCGGATTTCGATTCGATCAACCGCGATTCTGTTTTTGCAAAGGTTGACGAGGGTATGACGACCTCACTTTCGCGTGACGGAAAGCATTATTTTGTTATCCTCACCGAAACCACGGTTGATATCAATAACCGTATCGACGTTGACACCTTCAGCCGCGATTGGTACAGTCCGCTTGCTATATCCGATAAGTTAAAGAAGCTTTATCCAAATTCGGAATTTACGATGATAAGCCAGTTCCCGAGTGCGAGTGAAAATATGCGTGTGCTCGGAGAATCGTACGGCTGTGAGGATATCGTATTTATCACCTTCTACAGAAGCGCCGCATATCTTGGCAGAGAAGCGTTCACACCGCGAATCATTTCACTTATTGAATCACTCCAGGTGACAAACAGAATATCGACGATCGTTCACTACGGAAATCCATATGTTTTCGAGGATCTTCCGCATATTCCGCGTATCATAATCGGTGCGTGCTCGCCTGTCAATAATCTTTACACTCTTGATGTTCTCGCAGGTGACTATCCCGCAAAGGGCAAGCTTACTTATGATGTTAAGTTTAATTAACAGCAATTAAATTGCGAATTACCGCTTAGCTTTATGCCTGGCGGTGATTTTTTTGTTTAGAAAAATATTAAAAAAGTATCAAAAAGTGCAAAAAGTGTTCGTTTTATTCATTGACAGGTAAGGCAAGGGATGGTAAAATTAAAAAGACATATGATTTTAATAATAAAATGTGTAAAAATATTTGAAGGAGCCTTATTTATGAAAGAACTGAAGCTTGAGGAGCTTACGACAAAACAAAAGCTCGGAATGGTGACCATTGCGTCTTTGTTTACATATGAAGACAAAGAAGTACAGAACGAACAGCTTCAATATATTATCGAGCTTGTCAAGAACCATTCTGTCGGTGCAGTATGGGTGAATTATGACAACGAAAGCATCGATATTGCAAAAGAGAAAATTGACGCAATAAAGGCTGTAGCAGATTATCCGATTCTCATCATGTGCGATGCGGAAAACGGTTTCGGCGATAAGCTTATCGGAATGCATAACGCACTCGGTATGGTTGACAGCGAGGAAGCGGCATATACCTTTGGTAAGGTTACCGCAGTTAATGCACATAAGATCGGATATAATGTTATCTGCAGTCCCGTACTCGATATGGCAAAGCAGAGATATATGTGTGGTGTTAATATCCGCGGTATCGGAAGCGACAAGGAGCAGGTTGCAAGACTTGCTATTGCCGAGGTGAAGGGTATGCACGATGCCGGTGTGCTCAGCGTTGCAAAGCATTATCCCGGTGAGGGCTCCGACGGTTCTATGGACCCGCATATGGCTGAAGCATTGTCGTATATGACAAAGGAAGAGCTGCTCGAATATAACCTTTATCCTTATCTTTCACTTATGAAGGAAGGACTTCTCGACGGTATTATGACACGTCACGAGCGTTTTGTTAATATCGATCCCGATTATCCGACGAGCCTTTCCAAAAAGGTTATCGGCGTTATAAGAGAGCAGGGCTTTGACGGCTTTGCTATAACGGATGCGCTCGGTATGCACGGTATCGTTGCAAAATTCGGAAAAGAGCGCGGTATCGGTCTTTCAATCGGAAACGGAAATGATATTGCGCTTGCTTTTGCCAGAAATAATGCCGAAGCGTTTGAAGCAATGTATAAATCCTACGATGAGGGAATTATATCCGATGAGCGTCTTGATGAGGCTGTAAGACGTATCCTTGAAGCACAACACAAGGTGCTTGCACAGCCGAAGTACACCGAGCTTACCGAAGACGATCTCACAAAATTCGATGCAATAAACCGCGACTCCGTTTTTGCAAAGGTTGATGAGGGAATTCCGGCTGCACTTTCACGTGACGGAAAGCATTATTTTGTAATACTCACTGAAACTACGGTTGACATCAACAACCGCGTAGAAGTAAACACCTTCAGCCGTGACGGATATTATCCGCTCAGAATTGCTGACAGGATCAAGGAGCTTTATCCGAATTCAGAGGTCACGATGATAAGCCAGTTCCCGAGTGCATCGGAAAATATGCGTGTTATAAGATCGGATGATTTTGAAGATATTGTATTCGTCACATTCTTCAGAAGCGCACCGTATCTCGGCAGAGAATGCTTCACCTCACGTATACTTGTTCTGATGGAAGCACTTCAGATAACAAACCGTATATCCACTGTTATTCACTTCGGAAACCCGTATGCATTAGAGGATATTCCGCATATACCACGTATTATCATCGGTACGAATGCGCCGGATAACAATATCTATGCGCTTGATGTTCTCACGGGTGACTATCCTGCAAAGGGCAAGCTCACTAATGATGTGAAGTTCAACTGATAATACATAGAAAAAAGTACCCGTAAAAAGGTGCTTTTTCTTTGCTTTGAGGGGTTATTATCTTTGACTTTCTGAAAAAAATCCTGTTTATTGGGAATATTGACACTATAAAATAACCTCTTGATTGTGATATAATTATTGTAACGAAATATTGCATCTTTTATCGTTATTTATAATAATTGTCCAAAACGGGAAGATAGTGCAAAATTTCAAGAACAATTTGCTATTTTTATTATGATATTTATGATATAATTAAAGCGATGTTAATTTCAGCTGGGCTGGTTTTATCGCGGCAATTGAAAATATCGTTATAAACTCGGTTTTGTCCGAAATTGTATATAAAATGTCTTGCTTGTTTGTCTTGATAATCGTATAATATAATTACTATATTTAATAAATTGTGTAACATATTTAACATTTAGGGAGGAATAGTTTTATGAAAATGAAGCGGTTAATGTCATGGCTTCTTGTGTCGTCGCTTATGTGTTCTTCTTTTCCGCTCGGTATTTCCGCCGAGGGTGAAGCGGTATACGATACTGAGAGTCAAGGGAGCCTTACGGAAGACGGCAAAGCATATGTGAATCAGAAGGGTGATTCTGCCGTCAAGGTTGACGAGGGCGTTGCTTTCAGCTCTTATCTGCACGCAACAGATGCAGCCAACAATAATAAAACAGTATTTGGCTTCGGTTACCGCAGTACGGCACTTACAAGTGCGATTGAAAGCGGTGACGGCGGTGAATTTGAACTGAGCTTTTATGCAAGAAGTGCAACTGCGGCTCTTGACAATATCGTTCTTACTCTCGGAAGCGAATATTCCTCTGAATTTATTCTCACAAAGGTTGGCTCATCGGGTGATGCCGGCTTGGGTTACACCGTTGTTTCTGCTGTTGAGGGCGGTGAGACTTCGGGCAATAAGCTTGCACTTTCAACCGAATGGCAGAAGTATACGATCACGTTTACACTTGATGGCAGCGTTCGTAATATCGCAAGCAGAGGTATCAGATTCCATATGATGAAGAATCCGATCGACATTGCGAATCTTTCACTCAAGAGAATCGACGCAGGCAACGAAGCGCTGATCGTTGGTGACGGAATTGCCGGTGAATGGTATACGGACAAGCTTTATATCAATTCCGCAAACCTCGAAACCCTTCCGTATGTTTCGGAATATTACAGCGTCGAGGCAGTTTCGGGTGAGAACACTGTTATTGGAATCGACTCCGATGAGATTCTCCCGATGGGTATTTATTCTATCAGTACAGAGCTTTGTGCCAATACACCTGTAAAGCTTACCGCTTCTGCCGGAGAAGAATACAGCGAGGCGGTTGACGTTACAACAAGCTGGGCGAAAACCAAGCTTACTCTCAAGCTTACAAAGGATACAAAGTATTCGGATATTAAGTTTACATTTGACGGTTCGTGCACCGTTGATTTCACAGACATTACTTTTGAAAAGACCGTAGATTTCACCTCGGATTATCAGTATCTTGACGATTCTCCTGTTTCCCTTGTGAATGAAAAGCTTACGTTCACAACATATCTTAATGCTGTAAGCAATGATGATAATTCAAATAGCGCGGTATTTGGCTTCGGTTATCGCAGCAATACACTTACAAACGCTATCACAAACGGTGACGGCGGTACATATGAGCTTTCATTCTATGCAAAGAGTGCAACTGCGGCTCTTGATAATATCGTTCTTACTCTCGGAAGTGAATTTTCCTCTGAATTTATTCTCACAAAGGTTGGCACTTCGGGCGATAGCGGAATTGGTTCGGTCAGTGTTTCCTCTATAGAGGGCGGTACTGTATCCGGCGGCAAGCTTGCACTGTCAAGTGAATGGCAGAAGTATATTATCACATTCACAATCGACGGCGGTGTTCGTAATATTGCCGACAGAGGTGTCAGATTCCATTTGATGAAGAACCCGATCGACGTTGCGGCTCTTTCACTCAAGAGAATCGATGCAGGTAATGAGGCTGTTATCATCGGTGACGGTATTGACGGCGAATGGTATACCGATAAGGTTTATATCGATTCCGCAAGATTTGAAACCCGTCCCGTTATAAACGAATATTACCGTGCAGAGGCTATAGACGGTGAGGATACCGTTATAAAGCCCGGCTCGGACGCAACTCTCCCGATAGGTGTTTATGAGCTGACCGGTAAATTCCGTTCGAGCTCAGATGCAAAGCTTACGGTTTCGGTCGGAAACGTGGCGTGCTCGGCTGTTGATATTAATACAGTCTGGTCGAATCAAAAGCTTATGGTTCAAATTAAAAAGGAAGTTCCGATTTCTGATATCAAGTTTGCACTTGACGGCTCGTTCTGCTTTGATTTTGTTGATATCACACTCACAAAGGTTCAGGATTATTCGGCAGATTACAGACACTTAAATGATGAGCCTACCGTTAAAATAAGCGAAAAGGCAGAGTTCACAGGCTATATCCATGCCATCGACAACGCAGATAACGGCAAAGCTTCATACGGCTTCGGTTATCGCAGTGATGCACTTACAAATGCAGTTACAACCGGCAAGGGAACATATGAGCTTACGATGTGGCTGCGTTTCAATCCCGAGGCAGGCTACGAGGGTGAACTTAATAATGTAACTGTTACTCTCGGTTCAGAGTATTCTTCCGAGTATATCCTCAGCGCAGTTGGCGGCGATGACTCGGTGAAGGTAACCTCCATTGACGGTGACACTGCATTCAATCAGTACGGCTCGCAGTTCCTTGCTCCGAGCACCGAATGGCAGAAGTACACGATCAAATTCGAGCTTGACGGTGACGTCAGAGATATCGCAGGAAAGGGTATTCGTTTCCACGGTCTGAAAATTCCCTTCGAGGTTGGCGGACTGTCACTTACCAGAACCGATACCTCCGAGGTTATCATTGACGACAAGGATGTAGACATCGACAATTGGTATACAGATAAGGTATATATCAACTCGGCAAGCCTTGAAGTTAAGCCCTTTATCGCGGATTACTACCGTGCAGAATCAATTAGCGGCGCAAATACTGCTGTTAAATCCGGTCTCGATGATGTGCTTTCGATGGGCATTTACGAGATAAGCGGTAATTTCCGTGCCGGTACTGCGGCAAATCTCACTGCATCGGCAAACGGTGAAACGAGTGAGCCTGTTGCTCTTACATCGGATTGGTCAGTCAGCACTCTTACCGTCAGACTCAAATCCGCAACCAAGCTTTCCGATATCATTATTGCACTTGACGCTCCGTATACCCTTGAGTTCACAGACCTCGCCATTAAGAAATTGGCAGATTATGATATCACCGAGTGGACAACTGCCGATGGTGGTCCGGTTGTTTCCGTTTCCGAAAGCGTTGAATTTTCTTCATATCTTTATGTTGTTGACAGCACGAATAACGGTAAAAATTCTTACGGCTTCGGTTATCGCAGTAATGCGCTTACAGATGCAATCACAAACGATGACGGCGATACATACAAGTTAAGTTTCTCCATCCGTTCTGCAACCGAGGAACTCGACAATATAATTCTCACTCTCGGTACTGAATTTTCGTCTGAGTTTATTCTCTCGAAGCTCGGTGCGACGGGTGATGATACAATAGGTCATATTAATGTTTTATCAATAGAAGGCGGAGCAGAAGAAAAGGGTAAGCTTCTTCTTTCAAACGAATGGCAGAATTACACCATAACCTTTACCGTAGACGGCGGTGTCCGTAATATTGCCAACAGAGGTATCCGCTTCCACGCTCTTAAGAATCCTATCGAGATCGGCGGACTCTCGCTTACAGTATGCGACACAAATGAGGTTATCATCGATGACAGCGAGGTTTCTCTTACCAACTGGTATACCGACAAGCTGTATATCAATTCCGCAAGCTTTGAAAGACGTGTTTGCATTCCGGAATATTATCGCGCAGAGGGTGTTCCCGGAGTAAACACAGCCGTTAAGTCTGCTTCCGGTGATACGCTTGAAGCAGGAATTTACCACGTAAGCGGTGATTTCCGTATCAACGGCAGTAACGACGATGCTGCAGCACTTTTTGCATCGATAAACGGTGCACAGCTTATGACAATCAACGACTCCGAGAGCAAAACACTTTCGAACGTCTGGAAGAATGTCACCTTCGTTATTGACACAAAGGTTGACGGTCTTAATGTCAGCGATCTTATGTTCATGCTTGACGGTGATATGGATCTTGAGTTCGCAAATGTTACCATTAACCAAACCGAATACTATGTTGAACTCTATGATATCAATATCGGTACGATCATGACGCTTCTCATGATCAAGAAGGCATACAATGAGGGACGTCCTCCCATCAGAGATTACGGCGGAGTCAGAGTTGAGCTTCCGCTTAACGAAATGCCTGTTGCTCCGACAGAGGGTAATCTCGTTACTGTATCGCAGGTTATCCGCAAGTCGAACTGGAGCTACGGCGATCAGTCACTTTCGTTCAGATACGATGACGATGGTGCTGTTATCGGTTCGGCAAGAGATATCGTCGATAACAGAGTTGGCTTCACATATTCGCCGAATGTTGCACTTCGTTCGGGCGTTTACACCTTCTCGGGTGAATTCCGTGCCGCAAACGAGGGTGAAACCACAGTTCTTCGCGTATACGTCGGCGGACAGCTTCTCCTCTTCACGGTAACGAACGAATGGAAAAAGGTTGAAGTTACATTCGAGCTTGACGAAAAGACTCCTCTTGAATTTACGGTCAAGGGCGGTCCTGTTGCTTGGTATACTCAGGATTACGATATGAGAAATCTCACAGTCACCGACCAGGCTGCAAATCCCTACGATCTCGAGCTTGATACAGACGGCGATTTTGAGGGCGAATCGAGCCTTAACAACTGGAAGCCTCAAAGTGGTGCAGGCGTTATCGACAGAGTTACCGAGGACGGTAATACCTTCATGCGCAGCACAAAACGTACAAAGAACTTTACAAGTCTTTACTATACGCTCCCCGAGGGTGTAATCGCAGGTGTTGCTTACAGAGTAACATTCGATATACGTACATCCAATCCGGGTGAAACGACGATCGCACGTGCACATTACTATGAGGGAGACAGCAACGAGCTTGTTGATATGGCATTCAGCGTTGGTGCTTCCGATTCTCATCCGCAGCATATTGATGTTGACAATGAATGGAAGCATGTTGAAACCGTATTTGTCGCAACCGTAACCGGTGATTTCCGCTTCGGTATCTGTGGCGGTCCGTATGCAGAGTATATCCAGGATTTCGATATTGACAACTTCAAGATCATCAGACTCAATTACGGCTTACATCTCGGCGAATACAACGACGGTGACTTCGAGGATCCGCTGATGGCAACCGCAAAATGGACTCCGGCTTCCGGTGCAGGTAAGATATTGCACGTTGTTGAGGACGGTAACGGATTCCTTCGCAACACCGAGCGTACACGTAACTATCAGAGTATTATTCTGACAACGGGTATCACCCTTGAAAAGGGACAGAGCATCAGAATCGCTTACGATGTTCGCACATCAAATCCGGGTGAAACATCTGTACACCGTATAAATGTACGCGTTGCCGATTCCGGAATTATTGATGTTCCTGTCAGAGCAGAATCCACCACGCAGAACGGTTATCAGTATGAGATTACCAATGAATGGACTCATGTTGAGGCGACATACACCTCGGGATATGACGGTATGCTGAAGTTCGGTATCTGCGGCGGTCCGTATGCAGAGGATATCCAGGATTTTGATATCGATAACCTCATAGTTGAGGTCGTTCACTGATAGAAAAGGAGAAAAACATGAAAAAGACAAAACTTATTTCAGTACTTCTCACAGCAGTACTTGCGGTGCAGGCTCTTGCCTCTGCCGTGAGTGCAAAGCTGGTGACCGGTGTCAGCGGTGAGCTTGAGGAGAGAGCAGTTGCCGATACGCTTTCTATTCCGGCACAATCTGTCAAGGGTAACCGTCTGCCATTAAGCTCGTTCGATGTGGCTGACTGTGTTATCAACTGGGCGCCTTACAGCCATCATACCGTTCCGCGTATGAGACTTGAATGGCGTTATGATGAAAACGGCGGTTATCTTCGTGCAACAGACCGCGTGCTGAACTATTTTGGCTACGAGTATACACCGCTCTTTACCTATACGGCAGGAACATATAAGTTTACAGGTTATTTCCGTACCTATTACGAGGGTGAGGTAACCAGTCTGCGTCTTGAGTTTGTCGACGACTTCGGCAATCAGATCAATCAAAAAGAGATTTACATAAACTGCGGCAACGATTGGGTTAAGGTTGAATATTACCTTGAAGTTCCCGATACCATGAAGAAGATCAACATCTGCGGTGCAGGTCATGCACAGTATATCCAGGATTTCTGCATGGATGAATTTTCAATGGTGAAGATTGACTCCATTCCCGAGGGTTACACAAATCCCTCAATCTACGGCATACAGGAAATGGATCATGAAGCAGTTCTCGAACAGACCTATAAAATTGCAGGTTACTCCGATTGGGAGGATGCTGACGAGAGCAAGTACAAGGTAAACGGTATCATGCTCAATAATGACGCGGACGGTACTCTTTACAGTATCGGTACAGATCCCGAGTCGGTTTCCGTTCAGGATATAATCGACCTTGTAATGCAGTATGAGGGCTCGCAGGTTACCGATATGATGATCTGTGTATGTAACGAAATTGCAACCTATCCGTCGCTTGTCTGGACTTCGTATCTTGATAAATATTATCAGAAAGATGAAGCCGGAGTTGAGGTTGACTGGTCGGATAACAGAGCAACAAAGGCTGCACAGTATTTGTGGGAAGAGCTCAGCCTTGACTATGTTGGTCTCTGGTGTGAGCTTTTGCCGGAGATCGGAATCAATCCGTGGATTTCTTACCGTATGAATGATGCTCATGAGCGTAATATCGGTGTGTCGGTTCTTATGTCCGAATTCTTCCATGAGAATCCGCAGTATTACCGTGTTAAGCATCATAACTATGTTTCTTACATGGATAAGATCTACGACTATACACATCCCGAGGTGCGCGATCATTATCTTGCACTTATAAACGAGTCGCTCAGTCGTTACAATTGCTACGGTATTGACCTTGACTTCCAGCGTGAGGCATTCCTTTGGTATATCGGCGGCGAATATAACGGACTTGATATTCTCAATCAGTTCATGCGTGATGTTGAGGACGTCGTTGCGATTTACGAGGAAAAGTACGGTCATGAGATCAAGATCGCAGTTCGTGTGCCGTCTGACCCGATGACCTGCTATGAGCTTGGTATGGACGTTGTAACCTGGGCTGCAGAGGGAATTATTGACCACGTTACCGCAGGCGGCAGATTTGAGGTTACCGATACCGATATTCCGATAAGACTCTGGGATTCGCTCCTTGAGCCTCACGGTGTTACCCTTGCGGCAAGCCTTGACGTTACATATTTAAGACATGATATCTCCTCGGCACAGGAAAGTCCGCAGACTCTCGAAATGGTTGCAGGAATTGCGGCAAATGCTTATTCGCAGGGTGCAGACAAGATTTATTATTACAACAGCAATACTGCGATAGACTGGGACGGTCCTATTAAAGATGATGACAAGATCTCCATCACGCGTGACGGTAATTTTAAGGGATACAGCGCGATGAGAGATAACACAGGACGTTGGCTTGTTCTTAACACTATCGGCTCGTACGATAAGGTTATAGAAATGAACCGCAGAGCTATCCCGACCTTCAATGATACAAAAGCACCGTGGGTTAAGGATTACAAAAACCAGATCCTTCCTTGCAGAATTTATACCGATACAACTCAGGTTTTCAGAATTCCGGTTGGTGACATCACAGTTGGCTCAACGGTCACATTCATGATCTCAGGCTCGACCGAGGCTTATCTGAATCCTCCGACGGTATATGTAAACTCGGAGCCTTGTAAGTTTGTCGGAGTTGGTGACTGTCTGCCGACTAAGAGCGGTACTTTCACCGAGGATAAGGTGATGATGTACGAGATCCCCGTTGAGGCGCATGACGAATCGTATATGGTCATCGAGATCAGTTCTCCGGTGGAGTTCTGGTGTTCACATATGGAAATCCTGGTTGAGGCCCCTGTGCATTAACCGATTTCATATATTTTAATTTATTTTTCTCCATGAAAAATGGCGGCTTCGTGATCGATACACGGGGCCGTCGCTTTATTTTTATTCTGACAAAAAACTCTTGAAAAATATTCGGATTTGTGTTATACTGTAAACAACAATATTTATCGGAGGTTTACACCATGAAAACAATCAAGGCTACTGCGCTTACTCATGAGGCATTTGCACCGTTTGGACAGTTCTATAATTATGAGTCACCGGACGGATACGCACTCTGCGGTGAGCTTCACAAGTTCTATCCCGATCGCGTATGCGCAGACAGTAATCACAGAATTGGTTTTTCTCCAATAACCGTGAAAAAGCCCGAGCGTATGATAATCACCCAGCAGGAATATCACACGACCACATGGGAAATGATACTTCCGCTTAACGATGATATGATTCTTCACGTAGCGCCGGCGTCTGCAGGGAAGATCGTAACAGAGCTTGCCAAGGCGTTTATTGTACCGAAGCACACGCTTGTCAAAATGAACGCGGCAATATGGCATCTCGCACCGCTCCCGGCGACGAAGGATCAGCTTACGGCGATGATAATTCTTCCCGAATGTACATATGCCAACGATTGTACTGTGGTTGACCTTGCGCCCGAGGAGCAGTTTGAGATCGTGCTTTAATGAGGTGTCAATTGTAATTTGAATAGAAAAATCCGAGCGTTTCTCAGGATAAGAGAGCGTTCGGACTTTTTTATGTGTTTGTTTGGTGGTGGGATGCATTGCGTAGTATATACAGAAAACAAAAAACCACCGTATAAACGATGGCTTTCGTGTGGTGGAAACAACTGGAATCGAACCAGTGACCCCTTGCATGTCAAGCAAGTACTCTAACCAGCTGAGCTATGCTTCCAAATATGGTGAAACTGCGGAATGGGACGTCACTCCGCAATTTCGCTTGGTCGGAATGACAGGAT
>JAFTTS010000006.1 GCA_017466685.1 Clostridia bacterium | reverse complement strand
TCTGTTGCAAAAACATTAAACATATGATATACTTAATACATAGTAAATATTATGATACAAAGAATTTGAAATTGAAGGAGACGTATAATATGGGATTGCTAAGCAATATTATTATAAAAGGAGTTTCAACTGCAGCCAGAAATGCAACTATTAAAGCAGTTGGAAATGCAACGATGAATATTATATCCGCAAAAGCATCCACCCAAGAACAAGCAGATGATGCTGTCATAAAAAATGGAAATTTGTATATAAAACCAACTCGATCAAGTGAAAATTATATTAATGCGGACACATTAGATGTTGTAAAAGAATTATTAGGAGTTGGTTTTGAAAATATCAATTTAAAAGCCGTAAAAAAGCTTGGAGCATATTCTGCAAAAAAATATGGAAAAGTCTATTCAATTTCAATTAATGGAAATAACGATTTTTTAGGAATAAAAAAAGTTCCTGCATCCTCTTACATTATTATCGAATTTTTAGATTTCAAAGATAGCGTTTCTCCTGAAGTATCTGCAAATATGAATCGTCTCAGATCTGGAATGGTTCATAGCGTTGCTGACATAGAAAATATTAACGACACAATCGATGGTTCTCCTATCAATTCCAAAAAATTTTGTTCATATTGTGGAGAAGCTATACAAAATGAGAACGCAAAATTTTGTTCAGCTTGCGGAAAAGAACTTTAAGAAAACAGGCTCCTCACTCTTCTCGGCAAACCGCAGGCTAATATCGGATACACAAGTCCGCATAACCGAATAAACAAAATTGTCCCCATCGACGAAAAATCGGTGGGGATTTTTTACGCTTATTAACCTTATAATCGCCGAGTAAGCTGTGCACCTCTGAACAAAAAAGGTCTGCCACAAGTTTTCAGCCTGCAGCAGACTTTTTGGTTATTCTTCGGTTGCGGATTCAGCCGCATCCTTTGTTTCGGTATCCTCTGCCTCAATCGGCGCAAATACCGCTTTGATAGTGTGGTTCGACTTCACACGGTTAAGCTCCAGTGTCAGCACAGGCTCAATTTCCTCGCCGTCGAGATACAGCGCGGTCAGCTCAAAGCCCTCGTCCGGTGTAATGGTGTAGACAGCACTGCGCGACCAACATACGGTCTCATCACCGACAATGCTGCCGCCCTCGTTTGCGTCGAGAGAGACGGTGAACATCTGCTTCATGTTCAGCAAGAGGATACACAGGAAAGAGTTGAAGCCGGTGGAAGTTCTCCTTGGCAAATAGTCCTCGCTGTTAAACCAATGAATCAGATCTCCGTTTGTGTCAGCCAAAGCATAAAATGTCATCGAGCCATTGACAAAGGGGACGAGCGTTGTTCCCGGAATGTTGAAATTACTGTTCTGATACTCGAACGCAATCGCTGCACCGTCCGCATGACCGACGATTTCAAGCGAAGCATTTTCGTCAATGTACAGATCGCCATCGACAGAAAGCGCAATACTTGTCGTATCATCATCGATCACCAGTGAACCGTAGAGATTCAGTGAATCCACGTCCATTTCCTCGTACGTGATCACAGTGGTACCCGCGGCGATTGTCAATACAGAGAGTTCGTTCATAGTGTCAACTTCAAGGTCGCCATCCACATAAAGCGTACCGCCGCCCATGATGGTCATATTAATTGCATCATCACTGTAGGCGTTCTCGAAATCATCGCCGACTCGTGCAATTCCCTTAACGATGACCGTGATGTCACCGTCAACCTCGAAATCAATATCATTCTCGCAGACAAACCCGTCTTCCAGCGTCAGCGTTTTCGTCGCGGCGTTCCAGCTATAGGTTGTGCCACTCTGATCTGAGGTACCCAAATTGAGAGTGTCAATAATTTCAATCATGTTGCCGTCCGTATCGTAGGCTTGCGAGATAGGTTCCGTACCACTGCCATTCACAGTAAGAATGACAACTCCGCTGCCGGTGACTTTTTCCCAGAAATCAGGATCCGTTGCTGTGGGATTGTACCCTGCCTCATAGAAATACATCTCGCCATCCACTTTAAGTGTATCGATAATATTTATTGTTTCATGCACCAATATATCCGAGACATGGATTTCGCTATTCTCAACCACAAGCTTACCTGTTGTGATATCGTATGTACCGATAATGGCGGAATTTTTTACCGTCAGATCACATCTGGTATATTCTGTACCCTCATAATCATCCGAACTGTACATATAAATATCATAATAAGCATCAATCTCAAATGTGCAGTTCTGAATGGTAATATCCGCGTAACCGCCGATGCCGTCCTCCTCGGATTCAAGGATGACCTTGCTGCCGTCCTCGCCGATATAGGTCACGGGAACTTCGTTTTCGAGGGGATAATACAATGCAGTCAGCTTATTGGTGCCCTTGAACGTTACGACAGCACTTTCGCAAACAGCATTGCTCTTGAGTTCTCCGTCAAGTAAAAAACCATGTTCCGCATCCGTTTCAATCGTCGCGTTATCCATCACGACATAACAGATATTGTCCTCGAAGCTGACCGTCACCGTACCGTTTCCTGCTTTGTAGGTGCCTGCGTCCGCTGCATCATTGATAACGAGGCCGCTGTCCGTAATATCCGAAGTCACCGCGTCTACGCCGAGTGCAAGGATGCAGAAGAACGTCATAGCAAGCATTGAAATTGTAATAAGCTTTTTCATAAAAACCTCCCAAAAATAGATTCGGTTAATTATACCATAATTTTTCTCTTTTTGTCAATGTTTACACGCAAAAAATTTTTTACAGCGGCAAAACATATGAAACCTTTTTATAAACAAATGCTAAAATACACAAGTCCGTATAACCGAATAAACAAAATTGTCCCCATCGACGAAAAAATCGGTGGGGATTTTTTATAACCGTATACTTTTTATTTATCTTCTAACATCCTGCCTACCCTTGCTCATCACGTTCTTTATCTCCGCAACGTCGGCTAAATTGAAATCCTCCAAAATCGTGTGCTTCATTGCGTTGGACGCCGCGGCAAAGCTCACTGCATCCGAAGCGTTATAACCGTGTATCATCGCATAAACAAGTCCTGCCGAGAATGCATCACCACTGCCGACACGGTCTGTCACATGAGGCGTATACACGGGACTGACGGCAAAATCCGTACCGTCAAAGAACGATGCGTAAACGACAGCATCACTTGCAGAGGGAGTACGTCTGACAGTCACGGCGATCTTACCGATTCCGAGACGTTTACGAAGCTGATTTGTCACATCGGAAAGACGTTCACTGCACTGCTCCTCACCATATTCCGAAACGATTCCGAGTAACATACGGAAATGCTCCTCGTTTCCGATAAGACAGGTTATGTACGGTGCAAGCTTCGTCAGTGTTTCACCGGCTTTTTCGGGTGATGATAACGTCGGACGGTAGTTTACATCATAAACGACCTTTACCTGACGACGTGCCGCTTCTTTGAGTACACGTTCACAGCAATCGGCAAGACTCTCGGAGAGCTGCGGCGTGATACCCGTAAGATAGAGAATATCGGTTTCGCTTAAAATCGTATCCCAGTCAAAATCCTCAAAGCGAGCCTCTGTAACACTCGAATGATTCCTATCGTAAATGACCGCTGACGGACGCACCGACGTACCGTTTTCGAGATAATACACACCCATACGCTCGCCGCCTATGGCAATATGACTCATATCAACGCCAAGACCGCGCAGGGATGTTACGGCACGACGTGCAAGCAAATGATCGGGCAGACGAGTCACAAATGCGGTCTTTTCTCCCCAGAATGACAACGCCGCACAGACATTCGCTTCGGCACCCGTGAAATTCATATGCATAAGGTCAGCCTGCATGAAGCGTTCCCCACGCATGGGACTGAAATGGATCAGATAATCACCAAATCCGGTCACTTTCATGAAATCACCGCCCCTCTGATCGCCGTACATTTAAGAATCGCTTCGCGAATACCGTCACTGTCACCTGCCGCAAGCTGTCCACGCGGACACATAAAGCTTCCGCCGCAAGAGGCAACATTGGGACAGTCGAGATAATCCTTGAGATTGTCCATCGTAATACCACCCGTCGGAACGAACATGACATCACTGAAAGCACCCTTGTAAAGCTTCAAAGCCTTTGTACCGCCCATACATTCCGCAGGGAAAAATTTCACCGTTTTCGCTCCAAGAAACACGGCACGCTGTATCTCGCTCGGAGTCGCACAACCGGGTAAAAACGGGATGTTACGAGTCTTTGCCGCATTAACAAGCTCCTCATCAAAGCCCGGCGAAACGCAGAAATCCGCTCCTGCCGAAATAGCTGCGTCGAGTGCTTCCGGGTTCACAACAGTTCCTGCACCAACGGTAAAGGTCGGACATTTTTCCTTGATACGCTTTATAGCCTCGGGCGCATAAGGATGACGGAGTGTTATTTCAAGTGCTTTTATCGGTGTATTTTCCACGGCTTTGATAAGAGTGTCAACCTCCGTCTCATTTTCGGGGCATACGACCGGCAGAATTCCGACCTGCCATAATTCCTTTGTAAATTCTTTAAAATCCATAATCAAACTCCAAATTTCTTACCGCCGGCAGATACAAGCTTTTTAGTATATGAACCCTCACCGAAGCTTCCGCGGCGTATATCCTCTTCGGTGAATGAAGCAAGCATGATTTCTTTTGCACCCAAGCGTTCACGGTCATATGCAAGAATGACACGTCCGTCTTCTGTAACATTGCCCGAGGGATATGAAACCTGGTTTCGCTCATCAAGCAGAAGTGAGGCTGAAAATGTCTTGCCGTCATCATCCGAAACAAGCGCGGTAAGATGACTGCGGTTGCGTTCTTCATCATCAAAACCGTGATGTGTTACGAGAAGCAATGCTCCGGATGGGAATCGCTGAACCATAAATCTTGCCGGAATAGTTGCAAATTCACCATTCGGGGTTTTAATCGGAGAGTATGCCTTTTCCGTCCAGGTCTTTCCCCCGTCGGATGAATACGAATGTGCAATTCCGCCAAGCTCCGGACTTATCGCTCCCTGCGTACGGAAATACATACAAAGTCTGCCGTCGGCGGTTTCAAAAACACTGTTTTCGGAAAAGCTCGGGATGGGATCGGTAACTCCGCCGAGATATGTCAGCGTCTGTCCGCGATCGAGCGATTGCCACAGCGAAACCTTCTCATATTCGGGGAACGGATGCCACTCCGACTCCATATGCGTCCATACTGATGACGGGAACAGCCAGCGTCCGTCACGAAGCACCACGGGGTTGTCTGCCATACAGCCGTCACAGATACGTCTCGGCTCGGAAAAATGCGGAACAGGCGCATCGGGATCTTCACAGGTCATGCACCAAATACCGCCGCGTCCGTCAAAATAGCCGTAATTCTGTGTCCAGAAATGATAAAGAACACCTTCCGGACTCATGAAAAGAAGCACCTCACTTATACGCACCTCATGCTCATGCCATGCGTAGAAGGCAAGCTTGTAATCCTCTCCGTTGTCATCACTGTATGCACATATTGTGTAATTGGTCGTGTATTCTCCGCCACCCTTGTTGTCCGCACTGTAAACGCAGAAAATTCTGCCGTTTTTAGTCTGTGCGGCAGACGGTGCACTCTGCCAAAGTCTACCCTCCGGTTTGAAATCCTCCGAAGCCTCGTATGTAAAGCGCGGAGGAATGAGTGAACAATCTCTTTTTTCCATAATAATCACCCTGCCTTTGCAATATTTTATCAACCTTATTATAACACAATCAAAATAGAAAATAAATAACTCAAATTGCTTGCAATTTATCTCCGATTGCTGTATAATAGAATCATAGGAGGTGTCTTTATGGAAATAAACGAATATTTTTATCATCTCAAAGGCGAGGACAATTTCGTCAAGAAAAATCACACACATAATGAGATTGAATTAATACAGGTTATAAACGGCAGTGGAACAGTTCTGAAAAATGACACATCCTATATTTTGGATCGGCAGAATTTATACATAATCGACGCAAGAAAGCCGCACATCGTCCACCCCAATAACTGTGACGAGTATGAACGCAACAAAATCGTTATCGGAGCAGATTCGTTTTTCGCTTTCTGTAAAGAGGCAGGACTTGAAGCAGTCGCGGATCATCTTCTGCAAGCTCCGCCGATTCCAACGGGAAATTCTCCGCGTATCGAACAGCTCTATGAAACAATATCAACCTTATGTAATAGCGGAACGCCCGAAAACATCGGCTTCGCACACGGTTACCTGCTTGAGCTGCTGCACCTTTGCTATTCACTGTCACGCGATCATAACAGTGAGCTTACACAGGATACGATACTCCAGCAAATTCTGAATGTGATCACCAAAAAGAACGGCGTGACCTCGCTTTCGGAAATCAGTAATACACTTCACATGAACAAATATTACCTCTGTCATCTTTTCAAGGATAAAACAGGCATTACACTGACCGACTATCTCTCGGAGAAAATTTATGAGCGTGCCATCCTATTGCTTGATGCCACCTCACACGGAATGAACGAGATCGCCATGCTGTGCGGTTTTGCCACGTCGTCCTCGTTCACGCGGTTTTTTAAAAGCAAATCGGGTATATGTCCAAGCGAACGCCGAAAAAGCACCCATGCAAAAAAACGCATCGCCGAAAAGGAGCAATCAAAGTGAAAACATATAAACGAATACTTTCACACGCCCTGCTGTTTCTTACATTAATAATAGTGCTTTGGTCAACGCTCATCCTCGGCGCGATGATACCGAACGAAAGCCTGCAAAGTAACTTCATCCGATCTGCCGAGGTTTACAAGGAAAAGGAGCCGTACACCTTCAACAGCGGAGAAAAATTAAATTCCATCGCGGATAACTATGCCGATTCCATTCTCCTTAACATCGCCTGGAATATGGGCAGCGGCACTTCTCCCATCGTCTCCACTCTGAACACACGTTACTACGACGGTGAGGCACTTGGAGAAAACATCGGCTTATATAAAACAGTGACAGAAAACGCTGAACCAAACACCGATTACACCCGTTATTGGCACGGCACATCGGGAATCGTCCGCGCTTTTCATCTGTTCACGGACGTAAACGGTATACGCATCATCGGGCTTGTTTGCCTGCTCGTTCTCGTTCTTGTAACGGTTGTAACTCTTACGGATCACGGACACATCGACATTGCGGCATTCCTGCTCATTTCCCTCGCCGCGGTACATATCTGGAACGTCCGCCTGAGCATGGAATACCAATCTGTGTTTATTGTAACATTCCTGCTTTGTCCGCTGTTTTTGATTCTCGAGCGAAAAAGCGACAATTATCTGACCCTTTTATGCGTCGCATCGGGAACATTGGTCGCCTTTTTCGATTTTTTAACAACAGAAACCATCACACTTCTCCTGCCGCTCATTCTCGTCATCGCGGTGCGCACCAAGGAAAACCGTCTTTCTTCACTTAAGGTGACACTCTTGCTTTTATTAAAATGCGCTCTTTGTTGGGGTGCAGCTTACATCGGTACATTTCTCATCAAATGGACAGCGGCATCCGTCGCAATGGGTGAAAACGCTTTTTCGCTCGCACTCTCATCCGTCGGTGAACGAATCGGCGGAGCAGTCGATACTCAAGTTAAGCCCACGTCGCTTTTCTCCTCGATCGCGGCAAACCTCACCGTTCTGACAGGCGGCACCGAGCGCGTTGATATAGGAAGAATCGCGCTTGTTTTCATTCCCTTGGCGTTAGTGCTTTTCTCGGTGTGGTATCTTCTCAGAACAAAAAAGCCGAACCGCAGCGCATCGGTTTCACTTTTACTCTTAACTTTACCCGTTTTCGCACGGTATCTCATTCTCAATAATCATTCATATATCCATGAATTTTTCACCTACCGTGCATTGGTTTCACCGATACTCGCCATACTGCTGCTTGTTTGGTTCAACATCGAGCTGCCCGGCACAAGGAAGGATAAACGCAAATGAAGGAGTTTACATTTTTAATGCCCTGCCTCAACGAGGAACGCTCCCTCGGCTTCTGTATCGACGAAATAAAAGAAACAATCGAACGTCTCGGTCTTGACGCGGAAATTCTGATCGCCGATAACGGTTCAACCGACTCATCCGTCGAAATCGCACGTTCCAAAGGCGCAAGAGTGGCACACATTAAGGATAAAGGCTACGGTGCGGCATTGCTCGGCGGTATAAACGCGGCAAACGGGCGTTACATCATCATGGCAGACGCAGACGGAAGCTACGATTTTTCGCATCCGGAGCTGTTTATAGAATCACTGCGCGATGGGTACAGCCTTGTCGTCGGCAACCGTTTCAAGGGAGGTATCGAAAAGGGTGCAATGCCATTCAGTCACCGTATCGGCGTCCCCTTTCTTTCAACATTGGCAAGATGGCGGTTTCACGCTCCGATCGGGGATTTTCACTGCGGACTGCGTGCATTCGACACCGCATATGCGCGAAAGCTTAACCTCGCCTGCCCGGGAATGGAGTTCGCGACAGAGATCATCGCCGCATTTGCCGCAGACGGTGCAAGGATCCGTGAAGTTCCGACGGTACTGCGCAAGGATTTGCGAAAGGGTAAACCGCACCTGCGTACGATCCGCGACGGCTTCAGGCACCTCTATTATATCTGCTTCAAAAAGACATTATAGCCTGACCGTACCATATATTTATCTCATTCCCAAGTAATACATTCAAGGGGACATATTTCGACAAAAAAGTGTCTTAATT
>JAFTTS010000109.1 GCA_017466685.1 Clostridia bacterium | reverse complement strand
TCTGAAAAACGATCCAGAAGCTATGCTGATCTTAGAGAATACGCACGAAGCTATCATTGACCGCAAAACCTTTGAAGTGGTACAGAAACACTTCGAAGGAAGAAAGCGTCCGGATATTCAGGGTGAGATGGACAAGTACGCCGGCTACTTATTCTGCGGAGAGTGTGGTGCGAGATTATATCTGCACCGCGCATTCAGTATTGATCCCGCTAAGAACTTCTTCCAATGCGGAACTTATCAGACAAAAGGCAAGACACACTGCACCTCGCACTATATCAACGAGAATGTTGTTGATGAAATTGTACTCACCAATTTGCGGCAAGTGACCGAATTCGCTAGGAGCAAACCCGAGGAATTCTATGCGATGGCAGCGAAAAACGGTGAAGCAGAGGCAAAGAAATTCACCGTTCAGGCAGAGAAAGAAAAGCAGCGAATGGAGAGCCGAATCAAGGAACTCGACAATATCATCCGCTGTCTGTATGAAGATCGCGTCACTGGCAGGATTTCTCCCGAACGTTACGATACAATGGCTGCAGGTTACGAGCATGAGCAGACAAATCTTCGCGAAGAGCTTGCCAAACTTACGGCTCAGATTGAGGAGATGGATCTACGTGAGAAGTATGTGCGAGATTTCATCGAAAAGGCCAAAGCTTATGTGGAAATGCCAATACTCACGCCGGAGCTGCTACGTGTGTTCATCAAGCGAATCGATATCATGGAGAAAGAAGTGAAATACTCCCGTACCTGCGGCAATACGATCATCATCCACTACACTTTCGAATATCCGCAGAGTAGATTTACGAGAGAGAATATGATTCGACCGCGTGTTCAAGCGAATATTACCGCGTAAACGAGAATACCCGGAAGGCATACAGCCTTCCGGGTACAACCGCCAACAATTTCTCCGATAAGGATATCAGGA
Organism: Clostridia bacterium; assembly: GCA_017466685.1. GTDB lineage: Bacteria > Bacillota > Clostridia > Oscillospirales > CAG-272 > Flemingiibacterium. The sequence continues at coordinate 13,772 of JAFTTS010000109.1, read as the reverse complement.
GTTTTTGCCCCCCATTTTTATTAGAATTTATCCGCTTCCTTATTCTCGGGAATAACCGCAGTCATAGCGGCAATTGCACATTCGATCATCTTCTCATCCGGCTCGTGTACGGTTATACGCTGAAGCAGCATACCGGGCGCGGCAATGATACGTGTGAGTATATTGTCGTGGCGTCCGCAGAACTTTATCAGCTCATATCCGATTCCGACGGTCACAGGAAGCAGCGCAAGCTTTATTCCCGTACGCAGGAAAGGATTGTCAACCGTGATGAACATACCAATTACAATACCGACAATCAGCATAAGTATCATAAACGAGGTTCCGCAGCGAGGATGGAAGCGTTTTTGCTTCTTTATGTTTTCAACGGTAAGCTCAAGTCCTGCCTCATAGCAGAAAATCGTCTTATGCTCTGCACCGTGATATTCAAACGTGCGGCGTACATCCTTGACAAGACACATCGCACCCATGTAACAAACCATCAATATGATACGAAGTCCGCCCTCGAAAGCACTTCTGATAAACTGTCTTGTTCCATCTGAAAGCTCAGCAAGTGACGGAAACCAGTTTTCAATCAGTCTGTAAAGAAGTGACGGAAGATAAATGAAAAGTCCCACCGAGAGAAGTACGCCAAGTACACCGCCGATACCTGCGGCAAGACCGATAAGTGCAGAGTCCTTTTTCTTTTCCTCCTCGGTCTGCGGCTTGTCGCTCTCCTCCGGCATGGCAATTTCCGCCGAGCGCATCAGTGCCTTGTAACCGCTTCGCATGGAGTCAATGAAATTGAAAATACCGCGAACAAGCGGAAGCTTCAATATTTTCGGGCGATTTCCGCCGGGGAATGATATCTCCTCAAGAACGATCTCGCCCTCGGGATTGCGAACAGCCATCATACTTTTTTCAGGGCCGCGCATCATAATTCCCTCTATCAATGCCTGACCGCCGATAGAGGTTTTTTTACAGCAATTTTGCTCTTTATTTGACAATTTTATATCCTCACATATTCTAATAATCATTAAGCATACGTAAATATTATAAACCTTTTTTGCGAGCTTGTCAATAATTATCCTGTAACATTATGATGAATTTCGCCATCCCTTGACACGGAACATTTTATTTGTTATAATAATAGTATATTATTCCATGAAAGGATACACACAATGATCTTAAATTCACGCGAAACCTGTATCGCTTACCGCTGTCCGTACTGCGGCTCGGGCACAAAAAGCATGGTCGGAGTTTTCACGCTCTCCGGCGCAATGAAGAAACTTAAATGCTCCTGCGGTGCAAGTGAGCTTACGATAAACCACACAAGTGACGGTAAACTCCGCATCACTGTCCCCTGCCTTTTCTGTAACAGCGAGCACACATTTGCAATCAGCTCGAAGTTGTTTTTTGAAAAGGAGCTGTTCGTATATCCCTGTCCTTACTCGGCGTTCGACCTTGTTTTTATCGGAAATGAAACCGCCGTCAGCGAGGCACTCGACAAATCCGAAAAGGAACTCCTCGACCTGCTTCACCAGATGGGACTCGACGACCTCGACAAGCTTCACGGTGAGGTTGACAGCTTCGACGATGACGAAAACGAACAGTACGATCCGTCTATTTACGATACGGTTATGTTCGTTATACGCGACCTTATCGAGGGCGGTGACGTAAGCTGCTGCTGTGATGACGGTGACTATGACGTTGCGGTTTCGGACGACCACGTTAAGGTATTCTGCCGTTCCTGCGGTGCCGCAAAGGATATACCGACAGACAGCGAGCTTGCCGCACGTGCCTTTCTTGAAACGACACATCTGAAACTCGAGAGACTTTGAAATATCAGTGTCAAAAATCCCTCCGGCTCATAGTATGTAATAGAGAGTAAACGCCACGCACGAGCGAACGGCGAGCTCTCAAACCGCATACTTCATGCGAAATCTCGGAGGGAATTTATGAATAACTGCCTTTGCAACATTTTCGACGACAAGTGCGTATGGCTCATCATCATCGCGCTTCTTATCATCTTCTGCGGCTGCGGCGATAACAACGGCTGTGGCTACAGCAACAACAACGGCTGCGGCTGCGGTTGCTGACTCTGCTAAAGTTAAGTGGGACGCTTCATTTCGGCGTCCCATTTTTTTGAATCCAAAATCACATTACCCTTTCGGCTTGCCCTTGAAGAGTACCGCTGCAAGCCACGCAAATACCATCGCCGCAGTTACACCGGCACTCGTCGCAGTAAGACCGCCTGTAAGTGCGCCGATAAGTCCACGCTCGTCAATCGCCTTTTTAACACCCTCTGCAAGCGAATAACCAAATCCCGTCAAAGGCACTGTTGCACCGCATCCCGCAAAATCAACAAGCGGTCCATAGAGTCCGATGCCCGTCAGAATAACACCTGCAACAACGTAAAGGACAAGTATTCGTGCAGGCGTGAGCTTGGTTTTATCAATGAGTATCTGCGCGATGACGCAAAGTCCGCCGCCTATCGCAAATGCCCATATATAATCAAGAATTTTGTCCATCATCGCCCTCCGAAACTGTTATTCTCGCAAGATGTGCAATTCCCGGAATCGTCAAGCCCTGCTGTATACTTGCCGTGTTCATCATCGCGCCCGTTGCGATAAAAAGTATATCTTTAAGCTTTTTTTCCTTTAACTGCGGTAAAATATGCCCGGCAAATACAGTCGCACAGCATCCGCATCCTGAACCGCCTGCGTGAACATCCTGCCGCTCACGGTCATATATCATAAGTCCGCAGTCGTGATGAACACGCGAAATATCATAACCGTCAGATCGGAGAAAATCGACGAGAATACTGCTTCCCTCATATCCGAGATCACCCGTGAATATCGCAGAAAAATCGTCCGGCTTCTTGCCCGATTCATCAAAATACCGTTTCAGTGTATCAATCGCCGCAGGTGCCATTGCCGCACCCATATTGGCGGAATCGTTGATACCCTTGTCACACACACGTCCCGGTAAAACCTCGGCTATATACGGCAGATCCGAATGTTCACCGATGATAACTGCCGCCGAGCCTGTGACCGTCCACTGTGCCGTCGGTGTGCGTTGACCACCGTATTCAAGCGGAAAACGGAACTGACGCTCTGCCGAACAGTTATGAGAGGACGTCACCGCAGCGACACGCGAATATTTCCCCGAATCGACCAGCATTGAGCCCAAAACAAGCGATTCCGCCATAGTTGAACAAGCACCGAACAAACCGAAAAACTGCGTGTCAAAATTAGCAAGACCGTAACCGCTCGATATACACTGATTAATAAGGTCACCTGCAAAAATCGCATCAATATCGTGAATCTTAAAGCCGCCCTTTTCCATTGCGGTATTAAACGCGATACGCTGCATTTCACTCTCCGACTGTTCCCATGTTGGCATATCGAAGGTGTCGGTCAGGTCGTATTTGTCAAAGCATCTCGCAAGCGGACCGTCCATTTCCTTTTTACCGACAACGCTTGCACCGCAGATAATCGACGGACGCGAAGTGAGTGTTATTATCCCCTTTTGCATCAAAAATACCTCACAACATACAAAATTATGCCGTAAATGGTTGACGCAAGAGTTCCGTAAAGTATGACAGGTCCTGCAACCGTGAAAATTTTCGCACCGACTCCGAGGATGAAGCCCTCTGCCTTTGTGTCAAGTGCAGGCGAAACCACTGCATTTGCAAAGCCCGTGATCGGAACAAGAGTCCCAGCGCCGGCAAATTTCGCGATATTGTCAAAAACATTCAGCGATGTGAGAAGTGCCGCCAGAAACACAAGCGAAACGGGGACAAGTGCCTTTACGTTATCTTCGCTCATACCGAGCATCGTATATATATCAAAAAGTCCCTGCCCGAGCGTACATATGAATCCGCCTATCAAAAAAGCCCTCGCACAGTCGGCAGAAAGATTTGATTTTGTCGCACGCTTTTCAACATATTTTTTGTATGTTTTATCATCCATATTCATAAAAAACGACCTCCTTACTCGGCTTATTTATGCCCGCAAGGAGGTTATTTTATGCGTTTAATATTTTTTCAAGCTCGGATATGGTATCAACTATAAAATCAGCACCGCAGGCGATATGCTCGTCACGGTCTCCGTAACCGAATGTAACACCGATACACGGCATACCGTTTTTATGCGCGCCCTCAACATCATGACGGCGGTCACCGACCATTATTGCAGACGATTTGTCAATGGGATAATTTTCGAGCGCATACGCTATCACTTCATCCTTTTTGACACGTGTACCGTCAAGCTCACTGCCGAAAGTGGCGGCGAAATATTTTTTCAGATCAAATTTTTCAAGTATCATATCCGCAAATATGATCGGTTTTGAGGTTGCAAGAATCAGTTCACATCCTGCCATTTGAAGCCCTGCAAGCAGCTCGGGAATACCCTCGTAAATGCTGACCTCGAAAATGCCTGTCGGACGGTAATATTCGCGATAATAGTCAACGGCAAGCTTTGCGTTTTGCTCATCGAGACCGAAATAACTCATGAAAGAATCGGTAAGCGGAGGTCCGATGAAGCACTTTAACTTTTCCCTGTCAGATTCGACGCCGAATTTCTTCATTGCATACTCAACAGATTTTGTGATTCCCTCAAACGGATCGTCAAGTGTTCCGTCAAGGTCAAAGAGAATGTACTTGTATTTTGGCATAATAACTCCAATCACCCAAATGAATAATCGATCGGTATTCCTTCAATAGGTCTGCCCGTACCTGCAGAATCGGTTTTCTGCGAATACTGTGAGGTACGCGGCTTTGTACCGTCAAAATCAAAAACAACCTTGTCGCCGTCAAGCTTGAGTCTCGCGCTGAACTGTGTTCCTTTTTTAGAGGTAAAGCCGTCGAGAATTTCAGTTTTTCCGTCTGTCAGAAGTGCTTTTGCTTCGATAACTGAAATGTTACGTCCTGACATAGTGCTCCATATCGTGAACTTACATCCCTCTTTGTAGCCCTTGCAGCCGTAACCGCGACGTGTACGAACGATCTCGCGTCCGCAAAGGGGACAAACGCCGATGATATCACCTGCAAATCCCGTGGAGTCGGCACTGTCTGCAAGTGCAAACACGCTCGATATTTCCCGCTCGGCAATCTCTGTTGCACCCCTGACACTCATTTCGCCGCGATATACACTCTTGAGTGCCTTACCAAGCTCAGCGGTCTTGTATTTGTCCATACCTATTCCCATTGCGCCGAGTGAATCCACTAAAAACTCGCCGTCGGGTAAGATCGTGTAAACGTCTTTTTTAAGCTGAATATATCCCGAGGAGCGTGCATTGTCGATTATCTGCGTACGTGTCGCTTCCGTACCGAGCTCAAGTCCCTCAAAAACAGCAAGGTATTCCTCCGCGTCATCGGTGTCGTCATCCTTTTTGGAAAGCTCGTCACGGAATGGGTTCTTGAGATAGTTATTGAGAGTTTCAATAGTATAATGCTTGGGCGGTGACGTTTCCTTTTCGGCAGGCTTAAAATCGATGTTCACCGTGTCACCCTTTTTGAGATTCGGCAAAATTTTATCCTTAGTCGTATAATCGTCAAACTTCGTCCATCCGGGCTCAAGCATCACTGTACCCTTGAGTGTAAATTCCTCACCGTTTTCGGGCGGATTGCCGACTGTTATTTTTATTTCGGTTTTATCAACAATACAGTCAAGCGCACAGAACACCGCCGCAAAACGCCGCATTATCGCACCGTAAACGATCGCCTCATCCTCTGAAAGACGCTTTTTATCGGGGATTTTGGTGGTTGGCGTAAGCGCGGAGTGTGCCTCGATTTTTGAGTCGTCAAACACCTGCTTTGTATCCTTGAATGTCACCGGGTAGCCAAGCCTTGAAACCGAATCGATGATACGCTTGACCTTATCCTTTTCCGCTGTTGCAAGATACTCGGAATTGGTACGCGGATAGGTCACGTAACCCTCCTCGTAGAGCTTCTGCAGCACCTCAAGTGAACGAGGCATCGACATTTTGTATTTTTTACCGAGAAAACTCTGTAATTTCGAGAGTGACCATAATTTACCCGGCGAAAGCTTGTCCTTTTTGCGTTTGACGGCTGTTACAACAGCACCGAGAGAATTATATTCGGCACACTTTTTCTCGCATTCGACGAGGCTATCCTTGTCAAACTTCTGTTTTGAAAGAAGTTCAACTTCCGCACCATCGGTTTCGGCAGCAGAGCGTGGCTGATAATATTTCTCGGGCTTAAAATTACGAATCGCTCTGTCCCTCTCGCAAATGGCGCGAACGATCGGAACAATGACACGTCCCACACGAAGCAGTGTACCCGATTTCAAGGTTGCAAAGCGTGTCAGATTTATGCCGTAAAGCCAGTCGATATACGTACGTGCGAAACCCTCATCGGCAAGACGGTCGTAATCGCTCTCATCCGGCGGAAGTGATGCCGCGGCTTGTATCGTTTCTGCGGTCTGATCGGGCAGCCAGAGACGTGCAAGACGTTTTCCCTCAACAAAAAACGGTTGTGATGGTTCAAGCTCAAACGCCTTCATTATGCACATCCGCACAATTATCTCTCCCTCTCTGTCCGAGTCACCTGCGTTGATTATCGTATCAACATCGGGACGGCGACAGAGCTGTTTTATGACACCGAACTGTCTTGCAGTACCGTCATCCCCCTTGGAGGAGGTACGAAGCTCATAGCAGAACTTCTCGGGAAAACAAGGCAGTCCCTCGAGCGACCAACGCGCATTTGCATCTCCGCCCGTATAATATTCAAGATCGGCAAGCGAAAAAAGGTGACCGAATGCCCATGTCACCAAATATTCGCCAACCGTATAAAATCCGTTACCCTTGGGTGTACCGCCGAGCGCCGTGACGATAGAACGTGCAAGACTCGGCTTTTCCGCAATGATCAGTTTCATATAAGCCCCGTTTGTTTAAGTATAAGCGTCCCTGCAAGCAAGGTAAAGACGCTCATTAATGTTGAAATAAGCAGTATTTGTGCCGCAAGCTCGTGATCGCTTTTCATCTGCTTTGCCATTATGTAGCTCGAAACAGCAACAGGTCCGCCAAAGAGAATAAATATTGATCCAAGCTCCACACCGCGAAAGCCGAGCGGTATCGCACAAAGCACGGTTGCGGCAGGAACAACTATGGTTTTGAGTGCGCTTGATATGAGCGCCAGCCTGAATCTTCCGCGCAGTGACTCCGCCTTAAAGCTTGCACCAAGACTTATCAATGCAAGCGGCATAGCCATATTGGCAAGGTAATTAAGGCTCTTTTCTGCCACGGTCGGCAAAGAAACGCCGATAAGCTTCCAAAGAAGTGCCAGGACGATTGCAATAATAAGCGGATTTGCAACAATAGTTTTACAAACACGCAGAGCAAGCTGTTTTGGCTTAAGCTTAACGTCTGACGGTGCGTATATCGACAAAACAAGAATAGCAAAGACATTGTACAAAGCAACCGTGAACGACATAATCGTTGACATGACAGCGGCGCCGTTTTCGGGGAACATATTCTCTGCCATTGTAAGACCGATTATTGCGGCATTTGAACGGTATATGCCCTGTATAAACGCGCCGCGCTTGGCATTATCCTTTAAAAAAATCGGAACAATAACAATCGATATAATAAGGCAGATAAACACCGCCGCTATACAGAAGCCGACCAGTCTCGGATTAAACTCAACCGACTTGGCAGATGCTATCTCAACAAACAGCATACACGGTAAGGCTATCTTAAAAACCAGCTTATCGCAAACAGAGAGAAATCCCTCGCCTAAAAAGCCGGTTCTTCCGAGTATCGCGCCGAAAATAACAATGATGAACATCGGCATTATGTTATTGATACTGTAAATTATGCTGTCAAGCACGATGGTCACCTTCCCTTTTTATTTCAAGAAATCGGGTAAAAATTCCTCTTTAACATTATCGGTCGCGAAGCTTCTTATCTTATCGAGCGTCCAGACTCCGAGAGAGCTGCTTTGTGCGTGATACGGTGTACCGTGAAGTGCGGCAAGCTCTGCGGTATAGTTTTCCATAAGGTAAACCTGCAGTCCGAGACGGTCCGTGTTATAGTGTGTAACCGTCGGGTTATAGATGGGATTTTCAATGGTTATATCGCCGTTTTTATCCTTAACGATATCGAATGTTACGATACCGCCGACGAGATTGCGGTTATTAAGCTGTGTTGAAAGAAGATTGCCGAGCGAATAGACAACAAGCGTATCGCTTCCGTCAGCCGCGGTACACCAATCCATTCCCTGAATAACGTGAGGATGCATACCGATTATAACGTCCGCACCTGCATCTGCGAGTGCCTGCGCCTGCGAATACTGACTGCTTGACGGAGTGAACGAGTTTTCATTCTCACCGCCCCAGTGCATTACGACAAAGACAAGATCGGCAAGCTCATCCGCCTTCTTGGTCATGCGGACAATTTCGCTTTCGCTGATGTACGGAATATACAGTTCACTGCTTGCAGGAAGCTGCTGACCGTTGGTGCTGTATGTATAAGAAATAAACGCGATCGAAACGCCCTGCTCCTCTATTATGCGTATATTTTCATAATCCTCACGGCTATTGTAACCGCCAATCATGAGAATATCATTTTCACGCTCTTTCCAATATTCAAGCGTATTTTTATATCCGCGCTCAAGCTTGTCGAGCATATGGTTGTTCGCGATGTTGACAATATCGAAGCCGAGCTCTATAAGCGTGTCACCAACCTCGTCGGGAGAGTTGAAATTAGGATATCCCGAGATGGTAAGCTCCTCACCGCAAATCGGCGACTCCTGGTTTATAAGCGCAATATCCGCACCCTCAACCATGTCTGCAATACCGTCGTACATATCAATAAAATTATACTTTTCTCCGCCCGTTGCACGATTCATCGCATCGGTATATACATTGGCATGAATGATGTTGTCACCTGCGGCAAGGAATGTAATACGGGTTTCGTCCGGATTATTGACAGTCGGTGCGGTGGTGTCATTATCGGTAACACTGCCGGTCACAGCGGTATCATCATCGCGTACGTTAACACTGTCTGTATCGCTATCGGACGGTACATCGATACGTGTTGCATTCGGATCGGTCGTCTCATCGGTTGTGACGAGTCCCGAGGACGCACCGTTTGTATCGGAGCCGCATCCGCTCATAGATGTGAGCATTAAAAGCGCGGCAAGAATAAAAGTTATCTTTTTCATTTTATATCCCTTATCATTTCTTATCGGCAGAGCAAGGATGCTTGAAAAACGCCTCAAGATCCGCCGACCATTTTCCGTTTTCGTCCTTTGTAAAACCGAGCCACTTGATGAATTTCTCATCGCAGTCACCCTCGAAATATGCGTGATGTACACCGTGAAGATCAATAAAATTCATCGTCTGACGTCCCATAATAAACATAGCCTCGGTATCGTCCGTTCCCACCGCCTTGGCAAGATCGGTTATAACGGCACTCTCACCCATACGGAACTGACAAATGCCGACAAAATCACCGAGAGCATCTCCCTCAAGCTCGTCACGCACCCATGCGCCATAAGCAAGCGCGTCTGCGTTATATTCAACCTTACAGCGAAGACAAAGCTGTTCCTGTAAGTATTTATCCTGAATAGGTCTGATAATTAACATTGTTATTCCCTACTTTTTACCAAAATTCTTTTTAAGATAATCAACCTGAGATTTAGTCAGATGCCGCCAAGCACCGGGCTTCAGACTCTGCAGCTTTATATCCCCGATCGCAACACGTGTCAAACGGTTAACCGTGAGTCCGCACTGCTCGCACATTTTACGAATCTGACGGTTGCGTCCCTCGTATAGCTCCATTTTGAGCACCGTAACTTCGCGGCGTTTGTCAGTACGCATCGAGTGTATTTCAGTTTTCACGGGCATAATCTGATAACCGTCGATAATAAGCGGACTCGACAGCTTTTTAATTGTATCACGGTCAACCTTTCCGCTAACCTCAACGTGATATATCTTCGGTATCGCGTGACGAGGATGTGTCAGCTTGTTTGCAAGCTCCCCGTCGTTTGTGAGCAGCAGTAAACCGTCGGAATCCATGTCGAGCCGTCCAACGGGGTAAACACGCTCACCGACCTCGCGGCAAAGCTCAACAACAGTCGGACGACCGCGCTCATCAGAGGCAGTGGTCACATATCCTCGCGGCTTATTGAGCATTATGTATATATACCGCTTAAAACCGCTTTTTATGACCTGCCCCTTGTATTCGATTATATCTGTTTCGGGACACACCTTCTGCCCGATCTCTGCCGGAACACCGTTAACGAGTACCGCACCGCTCGAGATTTCACGCTCGGCGGCACGGCGGCTCATAAGTCCCGCATCTGCAAGATATTTTTGTAAACGTAATTCTGTCATGTTAATTAAATATTTTCTCAAACAAATTTTTCTTATATATTATTCTTTCGGCATCCTCATCGGCATAGAGAATAACCTCACCAAGAAACGTTTCGCCGTCATAAATCAGGGTTTTACCAACCACGTCACCTGCTTTGATCGGCGCCCACAAATAACGCGGAAGTATGACCTTATGCGTGATACTGTGTTCACCCTTCGGTAAAATAACGGTAAGGCCCTCTCGGTTTTTTATAGTGATCTCCCCTGATTCTGTGCCGATGCAGGGTGAGATAAAAACCGATTCACCGGGCTCGATAAGTGTTAACTTTTCAAGGCTCGAAAAACCGAGGTCAAGCATCGCCGTGTGGTCAGTCCAGTCGTCAGGCGCATTCAGTGTAACTGCAATAAGAGTCAAACCGTCACGCTCCGCCGCCGAAACAAGACAACGTCCGCTCGCTTTGGTGAAGCCGGTTTTGACGCCAAGCGCACCGTCGTAAATACGAAGCATCTTGTTATGATTATGCAGATTTCGCACCGATTCACCGTACTCTATCCGATGCGAAGCTGTTGAAACGATCTTTTTAAAGGTTTCATTTTCAAGTGCCGCCGCAGTTAATTTTGCAAGCTCACGTGCGGTGGTGTAATGCTCATCGTCAGAAAGTCCGTGCGGATTGGTAAAATGAGTGTCGCAAAGACCAAGCTCTGCAGCTTTTTCGTTCATCAAATCGGCAAAGGCATCCACCGAGCCCGCAACACCGATAGCTATAGCCGCCGCAGCATCATTCGCACTTTCGAGCATAAGTGCCCAGACAAGTGCTTCAAGCGTGATCTTATCGCCTGCTTTAAGATATACCGACGAACCCTCGACACCCTCTGCCGACGCATCAACGGTTATCTCACGGGATAAATCTCCCGATTCAATGGCAACGAGTGCGGTCATTATCTTGGTTGTACTCGCCATCGGACGACGTGTATCTGCATCCTTTTCAAAAACGACACGTCCCGTTTCGGCTTCGATGACAACAGCCGACCTTGCCGACACATCAAGTGCACGTGTCGGAAGTACACTCATAAACATTATTGGCACAAGAAGAAGTGCCGTGATTTTTAATTTTCGCATATGATTCTCCTTAGCAGTAAAGCTTCAGAAAAAGCATTTGCCGCTACAGAGAATTTATGCGCTGTAACTTATTCCTCTTCAGAGGTGTTGGTTGCAGTTTCTTCGTTTGCAGCCTTCTCGTCCTTCTTATCCTTTTTGAAAAGTGCTTTGATTTTTGCAATAAGGTCGGGAGAACGCTCAATTAAGTTTGCAACCTGGTCGATCTTATCATTTGAGCCGGCATTGGTAGTGCCGACATTGAGCATCTGTACGTTACCGTCGGGCGAGATTACAAGGAATCCAACAGGCTGTACTGTAACGCCCGTACCGCCTCCACCGCCGAAGTTTTTGGGAAGATTATCGGCTTTTACAGATGTATTTTCTGCCGCCTTTTTGGTGTTCTTACCGAGATAGTCAACTCCGCCCGAAGCGAAACCGACCATCACCTTTGAAACGGGTATGATCGTTGTACCGTTAGGAGTGTTGATCGGATTACCGATGATGGTGTTCGCGTCAACCACGTTTCTGATATTTTCAAGAGATGCTTCAATGATTCCGGAAATTTTGTTGTCTGCCATTTTTATGTTCCCCTTTCAAAAATTACGATTTTTTAAAATATGCTATAACCGAGCGTATCAGAATATCGAAAATCTGATAAACACGCAGTGAAAATGTAATATCAACCTGTGCGCTTGTCTTTTCCGAAGTGAAATCGGGTTCAACGCGTATGTCATCGCTGTTTGGCACTTTAAGATGGACTGTATTCGATAATAGCTCCAAAAGGCACTGCACCGCTCCGCATACCGTACCGTAAAGCACGGCAGTTTTTGCGGCATCGGGCGTCGCGATTATTATGACCAGGCGTTTTAATTTTATATGCAGGTGATGACCGAAGCGCTCAAAAAACACCTTGACAACAGATATGATCGTCGAAATAAGCTCCGTGATATCGCCCTCGGAGTCGTCAGCCTCTACCATCTTGGTTTTTGAAGCGGAAAGCTTGTGTCCCGTTGGTTTTTTCTTGGGCTTTTTTCCCGACTTTGCTTCTTCGAGTTTTGCCTGTTTTTTTCTGAATTTTTTGATTTTATAATCCGAAAGCTTCAGCGTTTTTTCCTTACCGGGATATAATGGGATACGGAATATCCAAACGCCAAGCGTCAGCTTCATATCTCCGTCAACCTTGGCTTTAACGCTCACCCTCAGCATAAACAGCATAAACAGCAACAAAGTTACCGCCGCGGCTATGATCCATCCCATCACATCACTCCCTTCCGCCGAATTTGTTAAGTATTATTCTTCAGACTGTCCTTCGTCGAGCTCGTCTATCTCAGAATCAGCTTCGAGTGCTTCTTCATTTTCCACAGTGTGAGCTTCACCTGCCGCCAAAACGTCCGTCTTAACCTCGGGCACTGCAAACAGCTCAACCGGCGGCAGCTCGTCAAGCGACGTGATTCCGAATATACGCAGGAAATTATCCGTTGTACGGTAAAGCGACGGTCTGCCCGGTGCATCAAGGCGTCCGCAAACCTCAATGAGTCCCTTATCGGTGAGATTATTGACCGAGTAGTTTGAATCTATGCCGCGCACCGAATCAATGTACGAGCGTGTAACCGGCTGATGGTACGCAACGATAGCGAGCGTTTCCATCGAGCTTCTCGAAAGGTTACCTCCCGATCTTACGCCGAGTGCGGTACGTATCTTGTCGATATGCTCCTCCTTGGTGCAGAGCTGACAGGAATCCTTATACATAACAAGCTGTATTCCGCGTTCATTTGCGTGATCGGAATATTCTGATGCCATCGCGGAAAGTATCTCCTTCACTTCGCTCGTCATACATTCCGCCGCCTCGGCAAGAACCTCATATGTAAGCGGATGTCCTGCGGCAAAAAGCACCGCCTCAAGTATAGGCTTCGCTGACATTTCGATCCCCTCCTGTCATTCGTTCGTGATTAAGATTAACTCTGAAATCTGTTATTTCTCCAAAATCCGTTTCCTCAACGGGACGAAGCGTAACACGGTTTTTCTTTATAAGCTCGAGCACCGCAAGGAACGTTGCAATAAGCTCGCTTCTTGTTTTCGCTGTAAGCAGTATGGATGTGTAAAGTGCCTCGCCGTTTTTGACAAGATAACGTATAACGCCGTATATCTTTCCGCTTACGGGGACGATCGGCGTACGTAAAATACGCTCGAACGGTCTTTCCGCGCTCTCACGGTTAATGGCATCGATAGCACTCTTATCCATAGCACGAAGCATCGAAAGCATAACACGCCTGAGTGCGTCTGCCTCTTGCGGCTCGATCTTACCCGAATCGGGTTTGACCTCGTCAGTATCCTTGATCATACGTCCCGAATACTGT
>JAFTTS010000108.1 GCA_017466685.1 Clostridia bacterium | reverse complement strand
TACCACAGCCGTAGGGGTCATGAATATCCCCTCTTCCGTCACCGTTATCGATCGTTGCGGCGTTCATCATTTCCATCATTTTGTCGACAGTCCATTCACCGTCGCGAACAAGCTGATACGGATCTTCGAGGTTGAGTTCTTCGATCAGGCTCTTGTTGAAAAGAACCGCATTCGGGTCAGGAATCATAAAGTCGCTGATTGCGTAATACTGATGACCGTTGACAGAGAGGTTTTCATTAGAAACGTGATTATAATAATCTGCATCAAAGTTGACAGCTTCGAGCTCGTTCATGTCGAGCAGGAGCTTGTCGGTGATCATTGATGATGTACCCATGATGCAGTGTGTAAGCACGAGCTGATAGTTATCATCACCACTCATGTTTAGTTCACGAACAGCTGTCGGGATCTCCTGGATTGTAGCAACCCAGTGAGGCTTTATTGTAACGCCGAGGTGCTCCTCGATTTTAACTTCACGCTCATAAAGAGCCTGAGTCATAACGTCCGTTCCTGCTTCATCCGAGAAGAAGTAGTTTGTGTAAAGTCCCCATTCGGGCGCAAGAACCGTGAAATCTTCGCCGTATTCCTTTTTTTCAATTCCGGCAGGTGCAGAATCGTCAACGGAATTTTTGCCTTCTTCATCGGCTGTGTTGTTTTCGCCGCAGGCTGTCAGAGATGCGAGCATGGAAAGCAGGAGAATTATCGATGTGACACGAGTGTTCATTGGAATATTCCTTTCGAAAATTATTGATTTGAGTTAGTTGATTTTCGTGAGTTCAAATATTCTGTCGGTGTTATTCCGACCACACGCTTATAGGTATAATTAAAGGTACGCAAATTATTGAAGCCGCATTTCATTGCCGCAGTACCGATATCAAACCCTTCATCGAGAAGAAGATTGACCTTTTTTATCCGAAGTGAGCAAATGTAATTTTTGAGGCTGACTCCCGAATATTTCAAAAATTCACCGGAAATCTTCTCTCTCGAAACATAAAGCTGCTTCGCAACGGATTCAACCGTGATATCCTCGTCTGTAAAGTGTTCGTTAATATAGTCAACCGCATCGAAAAAGAGTCGTGAAGCACCCGAGCGTGAATCGGCGACGCTTGGAAAATGCTTGGCAAGCGTGAAATAAAGGCAGTTTACGAGACTGAAAAGATACGGATTCTTTACGCCAACATCAAGCGGAGCCTCTTTTGTGATCCGATCAATACAAGCATCAACCAGCCTTTCAACCTCGGGAATCGCATGAAGTTCTTCTTTTGTTATGTGCGTCTTTATGTTGGGCAGACCTGCCTCGAGAGCGAGCAGACTTTTAACAGGGAATTGCATTATAAGTATTTTAACATCTGTATCTTCAATCATGAAAAGATGCACACTTCTCCTGTTAATGACGACAATATCGCCGGGATCTGCTTCAACGCTCTGACCGTCGATCAGAAACTTCGAGCTTTTATTAATGATACGTAAGATTTCAAAGTTTTCGTGCCAATGGAAGTAATGATCCCACTTGGTTGCATCCTTGACATGGCAAGTGACATCGTGTTCATGCTTTTCCTTGAAAATTTCCATCTCGATCGACGTAAGCCGTCACAGGGAACAGCTCTGCCTCCACTATTAAAATTTGCGTTTAGCTTAAATTATCTGCCGTTGTACCACTCGTTGTAAAGTCTTGCGTCTTCCTCAAGCTGGTCTTCATCTCTCTGGAATACACCGATAGCAGCGAAGTCGTTTGGCTTGAGGGCGGTGAAAACTTCTTCATAAGCGCCTTTGATAAGCTTTTCCTTTTCTTCCTGAGGTTTATTGAGAAGCATCTGACCGCCTGCAAAGATTTTGTATGCAATGATAGGCTTTGAGACCTTTTTGAGAGTTTCGAGCATTACAGGGCGATCTTCGGGATAGAATACGATTCCTGCCTTTGTCTTACCCGAAAGGAAGCCGCTCGGCTCACCCTCACGTCCACGGCGTGCGTTCTGCATACAAGCAACATAGAAGTCAACATCCCAGCCTTCTTCCTCGCTGAGTTCGATAACGTCGGGACGATGTGTGCCAAGACCAACCGGAACACCAAGGTCACGATACAGCTTGATGCGCTCACGGATTTCCTCGCAGCGACCGGTTTCATAAAGGTTGTCTGTAGTGGTACCCTGATGGTAGATACCTATGGTGTTGAGGTTTTTCATCTGTCTCATACTTGTTTTCTGATCCATCGGCATATAGGGCTGCCAAATAAACTGCATTTTTCCGCCTTCGTTCTGGTAGTCCTCGAAGATCTTTATCATAAAGGGAGTTGCGAGAGGAAGCATGGCATTGTATCCGAGCTCCTCCATTCTCCAAAGAGCTTCTTTGATTTTTTCGGTTGTGTAATATTTGTACATATCGGCACCGGTAATCTTATCCTCGATATAGGAATGTCCGGTCATAGGGTTATCACCGATAATGAGTTTGGAAACTTTCTTGCCAAAGAAATCAACTGTATTCATAAGTTCACCTATACTATAAAAATTATGTAGTCAATAAAAAATATTCTTTACTGCTGATTATATTATAAATCATTACCGTTTCAATAGCAAGCAAGTTTGAAAAGAATATTAGAAAAAATGTCGGATATTATATTTACCACATAATTATATAATGACAAAATTCATAATAACTGCTGTCCGATTTTGTATTGACATTTTTTTGATATTGTGATATAATCGGGTTGTTAAATACTATTTGGAAAGTGAGAATGCTTATGAGAAGTTATCTTTCATATATTTTTGTGCGTTACAATTATCCGACAGCACCTATGGCAGCACTGCTTAACGCTTACGATATACTGGAAAAAAACGCGGAATTTTTGCCTTTCGTTGATAAATTCCACACAAAGGGTGAAGTCCCTGCGCGTAACGATGTTGAGACCGTTCTCGATAAGATAAGCGCAGATTCGGGCGTGCATCCGTACACTGCGAAATTTGTATATTATCTCTGCGTCACAAAGCGACTTCCCGAAAGATATAAGGAAGCAGGCATCCCCGAGGAATATTTTTGGGAAATGCTTGAGGACTTCCGTTATAAGCTGATGGAATGTCTTGACGTATACGGTATCGCAGGCTTTTTCGCAAATCCGTGGTTCTATAAATTCTGCACACTTGAACAGTTCAAGCTCGGCAGACTCGAATTTGAGCTTACAGCTTGCCCTTATGACAATATTGCGATCGGCGGCAGAATAGTAAAAGCCGGAACCGAAACAATAAACGTACATATTCCCTCAGATGGCGGCAAATTTGACCGTGAAGCGAGATTTGCATCATATAAGAAAGCATACGAGTTTTTCCGTGATTATCTCGGTAAGGACATTGATATTTTCAGATGCGGCTCATGGCTGCTTTATCCGCCTAACAGAGAAATTCTTCCAAAGCATTCGAATATCGTTTCCTTTATGGATGATTTTAAAATCTATCAGTCCGCAGATTACAAAGACCCACAGCATGATCTCTGGCGCATCTTCGGCGCGGACGCAACAAAGCCGTATAGCGAGCTTCCGCGTGACAATTCATTGAGACGCGCATATGCCGATTGGCTCGCATCCGGTCACAATGTTGGCGGCGGTGATGGCATTTTCATCTGGGACAACGAGAAAAACGACGTTATAACCGAATAAGCAAAAGGGCTGTCTTTCAATCTCGAAGACAGCTCATTTTTTGTTGTATTAGATATTATATGCTCGCGCAATTATTTTTTGTGAGGTCTAATGTAACGCAGTCAATCTCCTTAATGCCTACTGCGATGCCATTTGAGATGATTTCTTCTGCAGATAGAATTTTTTCTCCAAGTGTGTAATTTGCTCCTGCTTCTACTACCGGATAAACAGTTATACTTTCTTGCAAGGGTGTATTAGTGAAGATTTGCACTAATACGCGGTCAAGATTTTTATCAGAGTACTGAATGGCTGTAATGTCAGACGCATCGTGTATTATGCGCATTTCGGCGGTGATGTAAAATTCACGGTCGATTTTGAATTTTTTAACTGCTTCTTTCAATAAAGTCTTTTCTTCCTCAGGATAGCTTGCAATATCCGTAGAAAATCCCAAAGGACCACCTGACAGAAAAGCGTGGGTATAACGGCTCGTAACATTATGTACGTTTCTCCACGTAGAACCATTACAGCTTATGGGTAGAGTAACAAGATTTTTTTCGCCATATTTTGGGAAGCCTTCAAAGAAACGCCGAACATCATATTTTTCTATGTAACAAGGCGGTATGCGCAAAGCGGTATCTTTAAATATTCTGAAGCCGTGAATCGGACTTTGATTATCACTTGACCACACGCTATCGTAATAGGTAAAGGTTTCAAGATCCATGCGATTACCGCCCGAAGCACAGTTAGTAATATAGATATCGGGATGTTTTTCTCTGATTTCTGTTATAAATTTTCTAACGCCCCTGAAATAATAATAAAAGCCGTTATGTGTGGGATCGTAAGCAAGCGAAGCGTTAAAGTCCAATTTAAGATATTCCAGGTTGTATTTTTCAATAAGGTTTAGAACGATGTCGGTTATATATTTACGGGCTTCATCATTTGCAAAATCTAAAAATGCCACACCATTAGAACCGTCTATATAATATTCGGGGTGTTCTTTGTAAGCTTCAGAGCTTTTGAGAGCACGTTCGGGCTCTATCCACATACCAAATCGCATACCAAGGCTTCTTACAAAGTCTGAAAGCTCTTTTACTCTGCCTTTATAAGCACCAACCGTGTTTTCATTCCAATTGCCGATTTCGCTTGACCAGCTTTCACTGAAACCAAACCAACCTGCATCAATAAGAAACTGCTCAACGCCAAGCTCGGCAGCGGTTTTTGCCTGAGCTTTTATATCGTCAAAATCTATCCAGTCAAATGTGTTAAGCCAGTTGTTGTATATAACCGGTAAGGTCTTTCTTGGGTAGAGCCTGTTAAAAGCGCGGTGAAGCTTCCATGCATCAAAATCGCGGGTGTTTTGGGTTTCGTATGCAACAAGTCGGGGCATATCTATAATATCGCCTTTTTTCAGTTGCATGGCAAGACCATCATCATTTATGCCAGCTTCAATAATTATGACTATATTTGTGCCCGGAATCCGTTTTCTGGAAACTTTTAATTTCCAATGGGCATTCGGCATAAGGTGAAGTACAAAGATTTTACCGTTACCTTTGTTGCGGACGGCGATCATGGGTGTTGCTTCTTCTGTGGTGCGAATACCAAGGTTAGAAACCTCAACACCTGTTACAAGATCCTGCCATTTGCCTAACGATTCGTTGCCCCAACAACTGAACTGTGTATAGACCTCGTAATCTCCGCCATCCAAACAAAAACGACTTGTATATCGACTAAGGGTGAGATCTTTTTTGGCTCTGAATGTGTCCTCACGCATAACAACACCCTCACCTAAATCGGTAAAACGGCAAAGGGTGGAAAAGCTTTCATTTTCAAAAGAAAGAGAGTTTTCTTTTATTTCAATTTTTTCAATATCACCGTCAATACCGTCCACAACGCCGAAATTACCGTAGGCAGAGAAAAAGCCCGAAATTCCGGTATAGCTTTTTTCCTCGATGTGATAAAGTTTCTTAATGTTCATGAAAAAATTTTTCCTCCAATAGAAACGGATGATTTATTTTTGCTGAATAAGCGGACTTATTCACACTTTTTATCTGTTGTCTATATTTTTGTACTCTCTTTCATCACGGACGCTGACATATGCCGGACGGATGATCTTACCTGCGTTCTGAATTTCCTCGATTCGATGAGCACTCCAGCCTGCGATACGCGAGATTGCAAAGAGGGGAGTGTAAAGCTCATAGGGAAGCTCAAGCATACGGTAAATAAGTCCCGAATAGAAGTCAACGTTCATGCTGACACCTTTATACATACGGCGTTTTTCGGCAATAACCTCGGGCGCAAGACGTGCGACTGTTTCGTAAAGCTGAAATTCCTCCGAGCAGCCCTTTTCGAGCGCAAGATCCTTTGCACAGCCCTTGAGAATGTCTGCACGGGGATCGGATTTTGAATAGACGGCGTGTCCCATACCGTAAATGAGACCTGCATTATCGAATGCCTTTTTGTCGAGCAGACGAACGAGATAATCACGTATCGATGCTTCGCTGTCAATGTTACAGTTCTGCTTCAGATCGTCAAACATACGAACGACCTTGACATTTGCACCGCCGTGACGAGGACCTTTGAGTGAGCCGAGTGCCGCCGCGGTTGCGGAATAAGTGTCGGTTCCGGAGGATGTGACGACGTGCATGGTGAACGAGGAGTTGTTACCGCCGCCGTGTTCTGCGTGGAGTACAAGCGCAAGGTCGAGTATCTTTGCTTCAAGCGGAGAAAATTCACCGTTTTCGCGCAGTATTCCGAGGATACATTCCGCAGTTGAATGTTCACGCTTCGGCGGATGTATAAACAGCGATTTACCGAGATGATAGTGCTGATACGACTGATATCCGTAGACCGAAAGAAGCGGAAATACCGACGTTAACTGCAGGCATTGACGAAGCACGTTTGCGGTTGAGATATCGTCGGGATTATCGTCATAGGCATAAAGCGCAAGGACTGAACGGGAGAGTATATTCATCATATCGCGTCCCGGAGCCTTTAAGATCATGTCACGTACAAACGAGGTGGGAAGCGAACGGTAATCGGTGAGCAATTCGCGGAAGTCTGCAAGCTCTTCCTTGGTGGGAAGCTCCGAAAAAAGGAGCAGATAAAGTATTTCCTCATATCCGAAACGGTTTGCGGCAGAGAAGCCGTTTACAAGGTCACGGACATCATAACCGCGATACGATAATTTTCCTTCGCAGGGAATGACAGTACCATCTTCGGCAGTATCTTTTGCTTTTATGCGTGAAATTTCTGTAAGTCCCGTAACAACGCCGTTACCGTTCAGGTCACGAAGACCGCGGAAAACGTGATGCTCGGTGTACATTTCGGGCGAAATATGGTTGCCTGCATCTGATCTTTCAGCAAGCTTTCTGATGTATGGAGATATATCTGAAAAGTTTTGCATTTGTATATGCCTCCTGAATTAAAGGTAATGATATTTTACCAAATTGCCCACTCTAAAGAAAGAGAGATTTTGTAAAAAAAATGTAATAATTTGATATAACCGAAGGCATAAAAAGGAGCCGCCTGCCTGAAATGCATGACAGCTCCGTGAATATTCCGTTTTAAAACGCACTGCTTTCCATAGACTTGAGAATCTTGTCAAGATTACGTCTTACCTGCTCGCGGCTCATTGCACGTACATCTGCCGCTGTGAAAAACGCCGCACCCTGACCGTCATCGCTTACTTTGCCCGTAGAAGCCGCAGCATTTGCAAGGTTCACATCCTCGGGTGATGGGGTAGTAACGGTTTCATTGTTCTGCGTTGTCATTTCCTTCTCCTCCATCTGTATTCACCTCACTTTCAATCTCCGAAATGAGCAGTTCACGCTGCGGAATAACTCCGTCGGGAATTCGCTCAAGATATTGTCTGAATGTAATATGTCCGCCTTCAAGAAGTTTCGAAAGCTCGGTGAGTGCGGATGCTTTTGAGTATCGCGTTGATGCACCAATGTCAACACGTGCGCTGATAAGCTCCTCGCGCAGTACACGGCAATCAAGCGCTGACACCTCGTCTTTTCCCGATATGAGCATACGACCGTCTGCATAGTATGCACACATGAAGTCAACCCAGATCGCGGCAAGCTCCTCAAGACAGGTGTAAAGCGATGAACGCACCGAATTGAGCGTTATGGCATTGGATTCCTGAAGTGCAATAATCGCAGAGGTGTTAGTCGGAGCGGTTTCGCCGAGAGAGGTGTCGGTTGCGCCCATACAGTCCTTGGTGTTTTTAACGACATCGGTGATAATAGCCGCAAACTGATCGTCCATTTCACCGGGAGAGATAGTCGCCGCAACGCCGTTTATGTCTCCGCCGACAACTCCGATCGCTTGTCCGACCTCATTTGTCCATTCGGGAACACGTGTCTTGTCGTAAACAACCTTTGAAAATGCCGAATCGATCATATGCTTCATCATGAGTGCATACGCCTTGTTGACATATTTTTGATTCTGAATCAAGGGTGTTATGGGAGAAGTACCGTGATAGGAATTTTTCGTCGGTATCCAGTTGAACATCGCAAGAGGATAACGGCGAAGTCCTGTACAAACGCGGCGTATAATGCAGTCACGTGTGGATTTTTCAAACTGTACATAACCGTTTTCATCGCGCGTGAACTTGATTATATATGTCGCTTTTTCTCCAGAAACATCAAGGTTTTCATATGCCGAATATGCGCCAGAACCGAAATGCAGATCTCCGTCGGGACGTATCTTCATTGCATCCTCATGAGACGCACCGCAGGAAAGTGCTTCATTTCTGAGCTTTTCTGCAGACTCGCGACCGGAAATAATGACATATTCCTGTGACTGAATATCGGTTGAATTAACGTTGGAAACGAAAACATTGGTGTTATCGAGTGTAACGGTTACGAAATCGCCAGTATAAACCTGTCCCGTTTTGATGCTCGGATCCCAGTATGTGAAAAATATACCGTCGCCCGATAATGCCGCATCCAAAAGCACACGGTGAATGAGGTTATCCATGCGGCAATGCTCCCAACGGAACGAAGCGTTTTTGTTAAGCAGACTGATTGCATTGCTTATACGTTCACGGTGATGCTTATCGCTTATAAACGGAAGATTTTCGTCGGAATAAACTATGTCCACATTATTGCTTGCAACCTGAGCAACAAGGAAGTCTGTTATACGGCGGATATAGTTAAAAACAGGCGTCGGAAGCGGTCCTTGGGCAATCGAATGCCACTGATCTCCGCGATAAAAACGTTCGCACGAGGTGACGTTTTCATAGAGTCCGATACGGCGGTTATAGTCACGTCCTGCCTCAAATTGCCGCCATGAAATATTTTGAGTCATAAGATCAATCCTTTCAGTAATTCAGAATATTGTTGAAGCTGTTTTCGAAGTTATTTTCGGCTTCGGCTTTTTTTCTTTTTGCGGCAATAATAAGCATTATCACCACAGCAATACCGATTCCGCTTACAAATCCGAGTAAATACAAAAGTGCTGACATTTTTACACCCCCGTTGTCCGATAACGGAACATGATCTCGCGAAGATTGGCAGGCGGCGCATAATCCGGAGAAGAGATACGATAGATTATGTATGCGCTTTTGCCGAGTCTTGCGTGAGTGTGAAGAACGATGGGGGAGGTTTGTCCGCTGCCGTCCGATTCGATGACGGTATGGAACTCGTTTCCCTTATCGTTAACGAGCAGACATTCGAGTACCGCACCCTCACGGCGTTCAAATGCCGCACCGAAAGCGTAAATGGTTTTTTCGGTGAACACACTGCCAAAGCTGAGATTTTTGCTCTCGATGAACGCTTCAAAACCGCCGTCTGCATCCGTATAAATGTTTTCACCGAAAATATTCAGCTTGTTTTGACAGACAAAAGCGGTCCTGGCGTTCACATTGAAGAAAAAGTCAGCCGTGATGCCGCTAAAGCGATACCATTTCTGATAACGTATACTGTAAACGGCAATTCCGCTTTCCATGTAACACCAAAGCTCACCGTGCGAGCGATTAATATGAAGCTTAATGCTTTTATAGAGACCTTTTGTCGGTACGATCGATTCGGGGATGTCTATCTGCGTAATTCTGTAAACACCGGTCACCGAATCGTAGGAAAGACGAAAAAGACCTGTTTCATTCATGAAAAACAAATAATTTTCATAAACCACCGCACCGGAATTTTCACTTGCACCGAGCTCCGAATAAAGTCGCGATGTATAAAACCTCACGTCACCGCTTGAGAGCGTACTCACACGTATGTCATATACTCCGTCCGATGTGATTGCTATTGTACGGTCACCCAGCTGAGTTATCGCGCGAATGGGCTTGGTTCCGTCACCGATGATGAGTACGCGTTCATCGGGAAAATAATCGAAGCTGCCGGAAGAATCGGTTGGCGCGGCTGTTTCCTTTGAATAGATGATATGTCCTGGAGAAATATACGGGCTGTCATATAAAAAGAGCACCGATGCCGCGTCGGACGAGAAAAGATAGGATTTTTTGCATCCCGTGATTTTACTTGGATTTGCGGTGAAAACACTGCTGTGAATAACGTATTCAATTTCAATCACGCCTTCCTGCTGTACGACCACCGAAGAATCGAAGATAACGCTTATACTGTTGTTTACTTTATCGACGTTATACAGTATACTGTCAAGTACCGCACCGTTCAGCAGAATCCTATTGATACGAACTGCTTTTTCGGGAAGAGAATAGGTGAACTGCGTTGGAACAAGGCGAAAACGTCTTCGTACGATTGACGTGAGAAGGTTGAGCGGTTCCTCGATGATTTCGGCATCCTCGGTTGAATCGGTCGTGCCCAATACCGGCGCATATCCGTCAAGCTGAATAAAGGTGTCGGTCGCGATATCATAGCGATAATATACGCCGCCGCCCATTATAAAAACCATGGAACCGTGAATGAATATGATGACCTTTTCATCGTCGGAGGAGAAAACGGCACCGTCCAGCGTACCTTTAAGTGTCAATTTGCTTTCTTTCATCACATAAAAGCCGTCAGCACTGACGATATAGAAGGCATCACCGTCTGAAACTGCACCGCGTATCGGGGATTCGAAAGTGCCGAGTCTCAAATAACCCTCACGCTTATTCAGTTCACCGTTTGGACCGAGACGGAAATTTTCGATTTTGGCACAGTCGGTAAAATCACGGATTATTTTTTCGCGAAGTGTGCTCATGAGCCGTATACCTCGCGCGTCGGTGTGACACCCGTAGCCTCTGCGCAAAGCTGTTTTCTGTCAAACTCGGCGCGTTCGGCGAGCATTTTCGAGATTTCGGGAAGCTCATCAATAACGAGCATGGAAGCAAGCACCTCGCTGACTAATGAAGAAAGTCTTTCATCAAGAGGGAAAAGTGCATCAAGAGAGGTGATGTTCAGTGATTCATATGCTGTTTCACCGCCGGAAAGTGACTCGGAAAGCCGTGCGAATCTTGAAAAGATCACTTTCAGGAGATGTATGGAGCGTGCCGCGTAATCAGCAGTTGCATCCGTATCCTCGGCTTCACCGATGAGTGCAAGTGCGGCATGATAAATATTATTGCAGGTCATGATCTTCTGACTCCTTTCATAAATGGAATTAGTGGCAGAAGGAGCTGCCTTCTTAAAAAATAGTGACAGCTCCTCCGGAAATTATTTATGCACCGAGACCGATATCGAGTACGATATATTCAGACGGATAAACGAGCTTTGCACCATAGAGATGGAGGCCCTTGAGAGCATCGGCAAATCTCGATTCGGGACGGTAAGCCTCAACCTCATTGAGCTGCTCTGCGAATGCAACGGCACGCTTTGTGCGGGCAATACACTTATGATGACCGCCATCCTTTGCGACGTTCGGGGAAACATAAATGTCGAAGCCGATGAGCTTGCCGAGAAGTCCGTTTTCAAACGCACCTGCATTGTCGGAAGCATTCAGAATCTTTGCGCGCAGGAGTACCGCGGCAACCTCGGGAGTGATCTCAAGTGCTGTGGGAATATTACTGTTTACGCCGTTAGCGAGAAGCTTTTCGCGTGCATCGACGATAAGGTCTATCGCAGTGTCAACCTGAAGGTCGTCAACAGTGATAATGTTAGCACTGTCAGCATTACTGTAAAGCGAATAAACATACTTGTCCGCAACCTCTGCAAGAGCAGCTGCAGCCTGTCCCATAGCGGCCTGCATAAGCTTGGGCTGAGCCTGAGCACGGTCGATATCGTCGATCTGGAAGTTGAATGCCTTTGCCTGATCGATGGTGAGAGTCATAGCGGAATCGCTGAGGGATTCGGGCGAGTTCATGTCAGTGTCCTTTGTGTAATTGAACACGGAAATGTTACCGATGCTGCCGATCTTGACAGCCGAACCCTTGTCCTTGATGTCACCCTCAAAATCACGGTTACAGTTGCGAACACCGATATATTCGCGGTCGAGCTGTGTGAGGAGAGTTTCACTCCAGACGGTAGGGATAAAAGAAGAAATTGCCATGGTAAAATACCTCCAAAAAATAAAATATTTATATGATCGCAGATCTCCGGATAATCGTGCGATAATATACGTTAATACATAAAAATTCCAATGTCACGCGACTGTGTAACCGTAACATCTGCCTCGGAGCGTGACATCACCGCATAACGAAGTGCCTCGGGAGTGTGAGTTACCTCATGCGGCTCATCGGCGGCATCCTCGGAAACGTGCTTATCGAACTGGAGAGCCTCCATCGAACGTATCAGCTCGTCACATCCGCGGAAAATCTTCAGCTTGTTATCAAGCTTTTCCCTAAGTGCACGCCAACCGGGAATGCGACGGTTGTCAGCCTTGAGCAGTGAAGGTGTGCCTTTGACAGACGATATGATTTCAACTCCGCTGTAACCGCTGTCCTGGCGGCGATTCCAAAGATCGGGCGATGCAACTGAATATGAAATATCGTGTCCGAGCGCACGTTCTTCACTGCACACTGCGGCGAGTGCTTCTCCCGCTTCACTCAGTGTGAGACCTGATCGGCAATATTCACGCGTAACATAAAGTGTGTCACCGTCGACTGCCAGAATCAGCAGAGCGAAGCGGTCAAAACCGTAATCAAATGAAGCGAAATAACGCTTTCCGTAAAGATCACAGGGAGCTATTACGTGATTTTCTCTCGAAAACTCGGGGAAGAACTGTCCCTCAAAGAGATCCCATCTGCCCTCAAGCCACGCGGCACGAAGCTGTTCGGGTAAGCTTTTTAAGCTGTTTATATATTCGGGATCGCGCTCTGTCAGAACCTGGTTGTCCCAAACGGATGCACGTATGAAACGGTAATCCTCGGGACGCTCACCGTCTCTGAAATCACGGTCAATAAACAGACGTTTCACCCAGGCATGACCGATACCGCCGGGATTGCAGGTGAGATACATTCGTCTCGGATATTTACCGACACCGCGCAAACATCCTTTCAGTGAAGCAAACTGATATTCACTGAACTGCGTTGCTTCATCAATTGCGATAATGTCATATTCCTGCCCTTGGTAATGCGTCGTGTCAGAGTCGTGTGCAAGATAACCGAGATCGATACGGCTGCCGTTTTTAAAACGGAAAACACGTGCACCTGCCGAGTATGCAACCGACTTGCCGATCTCACGTAGTAACGGTTCAACGTGATTGTCTGTCAGATCCTTCAGTGTGCGCCTTATAATGAGACAGTGTATGCCGGGATAACGCAGACAAAGTAAAATCAGCTTACGTCTGAGTGCCCAGCTTTTACCGCCTCCTCTTGCACCGCCGTACGCAGTGAAATGAGCGGTGGAACGGAAAAATTCTGCCTGTTTTTCATTTGGCTTACCTTGAAGATGCAAATCCTTTCCTCCTTATATTCCGTCCGCGATCATATCGTGATCACAAACGATCTCGTCTTCAACGGGCGCACCCCAGAAGCCGTATTGACGAAGGTACATACCGATCAGCGACGCTGTTGCATTAGAATTGAGCGCGGCATCCTCAAAATAGGCACCTGCGTTTTCAAATTCGGTGGGGAACTGCCGTTTCAGCTTAAGAAAATCGTTCACGGATATTCCGGCGAAACGACAAAAGCCTGCAACGTTCGCAAATATGGGCTTCTTTGTGTCGGTATTGTGACACTCGTCAATATATTCTTTTATTTTAGAGATCAACCTTTTGCCGGTGGCGATTTTTGCCATTATTGCCATCCTTTCTCGTTTTTGCTGTCCGTAGTATAGCATAGAAAAAACGTCGCGGCACGCCAAAAGGTGTCACGACAAAACGTTGTTGAAAACAAAAAATAGTGTTAATTGTTAGAATTAATTTTGTATTCTTCACACACACGTCACATTTGTACTGTATAATAACAAAAACGGCGGATAATTCTCGCCGCAATTATTGATATAAGATATGGTGATTAACATGAAAACGAAGATATTGGTATCGATGCTTGCTCTCTCACTTTGTGTCACACTCGCTTCCTGCGGCGAAAAACACATAATGACCATCGGCTCAACGGAGATCGGATATGACGAATACCGTTACTATCTGCTCAACAATAAACGAGACAGCTTTAACAGTGCCGAAACGCTCACCGAAGAACAGATCGAGGAGCTCAAATCGCTTACGGAGGAGAACGCGAAGTACAGTGCGGCAATCGAAGCTCTTGCAGAAAAATACGGTGCCGAGCTTACCGATGAGGATAACGCACAGGTGGAAGCTTACATTGCCGCCTATAAAGCCGAGGAATGTTATAATAACGAGGAATCGTACGAATCATCGCTTGAATCGTATTACATGACAGAGGAGCTTTTCAAAGAGCTTCAGAAGGATACGCTTCTTGTTTACAGAACGATGGACAAGATGGTTGAAGCCGGTGCAATCGTGGCGGATGATGCCGTGATTGATTCGCTTATAGTTAGCGACGAGCTGCTTTGTATAAAGGAAATATACTTAAGCTATCCGAGCGAGGAAACCAAGGAATATGTACACAACCGCGCAGTGGAAGCATATACCGCAATTATGAACGGCGGCGATTTTACTGAAATAATGCGTAAATATTCGTCATACAACGAAGCTGAAATGTCGCCAGAGCACGGTTATTACACGACCGAATATGAAATGCCCGAATATATATGGCAGGCAGCAGTGACACTTGCGGACGGCGAGGTCAGTGAGATCATCGAATCTCCATACGGATATCATATTGTAATGCGCTGTGAAAAGGACACTGCATATATGGAAGAAATCAGAGAGGATATTACTGACCGTTATATCTCCGCAATGTATACAAAGGCGCTTTACGAAACCATTGAGTCCCTCGAGGTGGAATATACTTCATACGGCAATAGGCTCAAAATCGAAACAATATCGTAAGCTGATATTAAATTAAAAAATATACACCCTGTTTGAATTGAACCTCGTAAAAGGCAAAAAATTTTACGAAACCTCTTGACAAACGGGGTGTAATATGGTATCATATATAAGTCACAGATGAGCGGCAAAGCTATGTGTGATAAAGAACAAAACGTAATGGCGAGAGTGACCTGTTCACTATTCACTCTTACCTATTACTTCATATGCGGGTATGGCGGAATTGGCAGACGCGCTAGATTCAGGTTCTAGTGGGGGCAACTTCGTGAAGGTTCAAGTCCTTTTACCCGCACCAGGAAAATCGGCTTGCTTCGGCAGGTCGTTTTTTTCTTGAAATATTTGAGTCCGCGTCATTGTCCGTTTTTAACTCTTCGGTGGAATAAATATTCCGCAAAACAGATTAAATCCGTGTAATAATGAAAATAATACTTCTTAACGGACATCTTTTCAGAGAAACGAGGAAGTATTATGAAAAAACAAGTCACACAAGATAAGGATAATGAGCGCAAATTCGGCATACGTGACAGTATTGCATATGCGGCAGGTGACTTCGGCTGCAACATGAGCTTTGCACTGAAGGGAACACTGACCGTTTTCTGGACACAGTTTATGGGCCTCGGAGACACACTATATGCGCTGTTACTTATTATCGTGCAGATCTGGGACGCAATAAACGATCCCCTGATCGGCACTATAATCGATGCAGACAGGCGTATCTACAAGCGCAATAAATTCCTCGCGTACACCGGAGCCGGCTCTGTGGGACTTCTCATCGCAGGCGCACTTTGCTTCATTCCCGTCCCCAACGCACCGCATATCATCAAGGTTATAATATTCCTTGTCGGATACATTATCTGGGATGCCTTTTACACCGTCGCAAACGTACCGTACGGCTCACTGCTTTCGCTTATCTCAAACGATACGGGAGAGCGTGCATCACTATCGGCATGGAGGTCGGTCGGTTCAACGCTCGGCAATATGCTTCCGATGGTAATATTGCCGTTCCTTATCTGGAAGGACAGAACGGATGAAAACGGTAATGTCATCCTTGACGAGTCGGGCGAAGCAATACAGGATCTTCAGGGCTATAACGTCTTTTTTGCGGCGCTTATAATGGGAATAATAGGCTTTATAGCGTTCGCCTTCATGATCCGTATGACGACTATTCGTGTTACCACAGAGGTGAAAATAAACGACACCAAGGAAAAATTCAATGTTTTCAAAGCATTCGGTAACTTTGTAAAAAACCGTCCCGCCGTGGGAGCAACTGTTGCGGCGATGGGAATGTTTATCGGTATGCAGGGCTCGGCATCGGCTGTTACGGTGCTGTTTCAGACCTATTTCAGGAATCCGCAGATATCGGGCGTTGTCCAGCTTTTTTCGATGATACCGATACTATGCTTCACACCGCTTGCACGAGGTGCTGCCACGAAATTCGGAAAAAAGGAGCTTTGCTCGGTCGGTTCATTGCTTTCCGTCGCTGCAGGAATCGCTATGCTTGCTCTGCCGATAACTCCCGATTCAAAAGGACTTGCTATTTATATAATATGTCAGCTTGTGTATAACCTCGGTCTCGGAATATATTCAACCGTTTCATGGGCGCTTATGGGGGATGCCGTTGATTACAACGAATGGAAAACGGGCAGACGTGAGGAGGGAATAATATATTCGCTTCATTCGTTCTTTCGTAAGCTTGCACAGGGAGCGGGACCGTCTTTAGTGCTTATCATAATGGTGTGGCTCGGTTACGTTGGCGAAAAAGGCGGTGCACAGTCGCAGGAGGTAGCCGTCAATATGCGTTACCTTGTCGCGGTGCTGTTTCTTATCAGCGCGGTTCTCGAATATATCGGGCTCGCGCTTGTCTATAATCTTGATAAAAGGACACTTGAGGTGATGAACAAAGAGCTTGGCAGAGATTCATGATCAAAAGGAGAAAATATGAGAAAAACAATAAATTTCAACTCAAAATGGGCGTTCAGCAAAATGGCGACAGAGGTGCCGACTGAAATCTGCAACAAGTGGGATTTTGTAAATCTCCCTCACACATGGAACGCGATAGACGGACAGGACGGCGGCAACGATTATTACCGCGGCAGAGCATATTATGTGAAGACACTTGACAAAATGGATCTGCCCGAGTCGGAGCGTTATTATCTTGAAATAAACGGCGCAAATTCTTCTGCCGATGTCTATCTTAAAGGTAAAAATCTCGCTCACCACGAAGGCGGTTATTCCACATGGCGCGTTGATATTACTGACGCTCTTGAAAGAGAGAATCTGTTTGTTATCGCGGTTGAGAATTCCGCTAATGAAACCGTCTATCCGCAGGTTGCCGACTTTACTTTCTACGGCGGACTTTACCGCGACGTAAATATCATCTGCGTCAACGAGTCACACTTCGATCTCGATTATTACGGTGCAAGCGGTATCATTGTAACTCCCGAAATAGTCGGTAAGACTGCAAAGCTCGATATCACGGTATACATCACCGACAAAAAAGACGGCCAGACCGTGCGCTATACCGTTCTCGATGCTGACGGAAATACAGTCACGCAAACCGTCACCGCAGAGACAAATATCACGCCAAGTATCGAAAATGTCCATCTCTGGCACGGCAGACGCGATCCGTATCTTTACACTCTCACCACAGAGCTGCTGGATGGCGATATTGTCATCGATAACATCACTACACGCTTCGGCTGCCGTTCATTCAAGGTCGATCCCGAAAAGGGTTTTATTTTAAACGGGGAAGAATATCCACTTCGCGGCGTGTCACGTCACCAGGACAGACTTGGTATCGGAAACGCACTCCTGCCCGAGCATCACAGAGAGGATATTGACCTTATTATGGAGGTCGGAGCAACGACAGTCCGCCTTGCACATTACCAGCATGATCAGTGCTTTTACGATCTCTGTGATGAAAAAGGACTTATCGTCTGGGCGGAAATTCCGTATATCTCACAGCATATGCCGTCGGCGAGAGGGAATACAATATCACAGATGCGTGAGCTTATCGTGCAGAACTATAACCATCCCTCAATCGTTGTATGGGGACTTTCAAACGAGATCACAATGAAAGGTGACAATGATCCCGACTTGCTTGAAAATCACCGTATTCTTAACGATATGTGTCACGAGATGGATAAAACACGTCTTACCACCATCGCGGCAGTTTCACCGTGTCCGATCGACAGCCCGTATATAAAGATTCCCGACCTTGTTTCGTACAATCACTATTTCGGATGGTACGGCGGTGATACGTCTATGAACGGTCCGTGGTTCGATAATTTCCACAAATCTCACCCGAATATACCGATTGGTTGCTCGGAATACGGCTGTGAGGCACTCAACTGGCACACGTCGGATCCCATCCAGGGCGACTACACCGAGGAATATCAGGCATATTATCACGAGGAGCTTATAAAACAGCTTCTTTCTAGGAAATATCTCTGGGCAACTCATGTATGGAATATGTTTGATTTCGGTGCAGATGCACGCAGTGAAGGCGGTGAAAACGGTCAGAATCACAAGGGACTTGTAACGATGGACAGAAAGTATAAGAAGGATGCCTTTTATGCCTATAAAGCATGGCTTTCCGATGAACCGTTCGTTCACCTCTGCGGTAAGAGATATACCGACCGCGTTGAGGATGTGACGAGAGTTACCGTTTATTCAAATTTACCCGAGGTCGAGCTTTTTGCGAACGGTGTGAGCCTTGGCAAGAAAACTGCGGCAGATCATTTCTTCTGCTTTGACGTACCGAATGTCGACGAAACCAAACTTGTCGCTGTTTCGGGAGAATATAAGGACGATGGAAAAATACGCAAGGTTGAAGCCTTCAGGGAGGATTACCGTCTCAAAGAAAAAAACGCCATCCTCAACTGGTTCGATATCACCGAGAGTGACGGATATTTCTCGCTTAACGACAAAATCGGTGATATTCTCGCAAATGAGGAGGGAAAGAAGCTTTTCATGGGAATCTTTGAAGGGCTGATGCCGAAAAAAGGTGAGAGCGTTATGGGCGGCTTTGAAATGAACGATGCTATGATGCAGATGCTCGGAGGATTTACAGTGCTTCGTCTTTCGGGAATGCTCGGGACAATGGGTATCAATCTCACCAAGGAAGATCTGCTCACACTTAATGCAAAGCTTAATATGATAAAGAAAGCGAATAAATAAAATGATAAAATGCCCATTCATCAAACGAGTGGGCGTTACCTGTTTAAAATCGCATAAAATCCTCCGTATAGTAGAGTTTGAGGAAATCTTTGTTTTTCTCGTTGACAAACAGAGGAAATTGTTGTATAATATTCTCATACTCATTATATATTTATGAAACTTCAATTTCAGGAGGAACAGAACAATGAACGAACGCAAGGGTATAGCAGTCGCAGGTACGGCGATTGTTGACAAAATTTACGGAATCGGAGCTTATCCGGGAGTTGGCGAGCTGACGAAGATCATGTCGATCAACACAGCAGTCGGCGGACTTGTACTGAACGACGGTATCGACTTAAAGAAGCTCGATCCGAACCTCGATGTTTACGCACTCTGTAAGCTCGGCAACGACGAGGAAGGACGTTTCGCTCTCGAAACAATGAAGCAGAACGGACTTGATACATCCAGCGTAACCTTTACAGACGAAAAAACAAGCTTTACTGATGTTATGAGCATCATCGGCGGCCAGCGTACATTCTTTACATATCCCGGTGCAAGTGCAGACTTCGGTTACGACGATATTCCGTGGGATTCGCTTAATGCAAAGATACTCCACCTCGGCTATTTCCTGTTACTTGATAAGGTTGACAACGGCGACGGTCTCAAGATACTTAAAGAGGCAAAAAATCGCGG
This sequence comes from Clostridia bacterium, assembly GCA_017466685.1. Lineage (GTDB taxonomy): Bacteria > Bacillota > Clostridia > Oscillospirales > CAG-272 > Flemingiibacterium. The sequence goes on along the minus strand of JAFTTS010000108.1, from coordinate 4,644 downwards.
AATTTCCACTTCAATTGACCTCGTAAGTGAGAGCTCTGACCGTTATTCTCTTGTTATTCCTTGCTTGCCCTATGTTGACAACCTCATCATCAACGAAACCGAGGCAGGAAACATCACAGGCATCGAGCCGACCGAGGAAAACCTCGAAGCAATTGCAGATAAGCTGCTTGAAATGGGCGTTCGCGAAAGAGTCATTCTTCATATGCCCATGCTCGGTATCTGCAAGACACGCACTTCTTACACCACCATGCCTTCAATTGATGTTCCTCGCGATTTCATCAAGGGTAAGACCGGTGCAGGAGACGCTTTCTGTGCAGGCGCACTTCTCGGTATTTACAACGGCGTTTCCGATGAGGAAATTCTCGAATACGCACAGATCGCGGCAATGGCATCGCTTCGTACACCCGATGCAACAAGCGGTATCGAGGAGCTCTCAAAGCTTCGTGAGCTTGCAAAGCAGTTCCAGTAATAAAATCTGACTTAATAACATCCGTCCAAAATGATCTTCGTGGGTTGTTTTGGGCGTTTTTTTGTTTTTTAAGCTTAAGCTGCCTATAAATATGATAAAGCACTGTTGCACATATCTGTTATTACGGATATTATATTGTTCGTATTCTGCGAAGTTTTTAGGCTTATATTGACAGAAAAATATTGATATGATAAAATTGATACAGTTATGTATATTTATGCACATTTATGCTATTTCTTTGTTGAAACTGCAATAAACGAAGGAGAGAAAATGAAAAAGAAAACAATTACAAAACGCTTTGCTTCATTTTTGCTGACCGTCGCCGCCGTACTGCAGTGCTTCATCTTTGCTGTAGACGCAAGCGAATCGACATCCTCGGAATATGCCGCAAGCGGTTACAGTGCACCTATAACCGTTCTCGATGACGCACGTCCGGGCGATAACGATGACAGCTATATAAGAGTCAGCGGACTTGAAACATACGCTTCGGGTATAACCTTTGCGGCGTCCGATCCCGATTTCACGCTGGATACCGAAAAAACATACAGGATCTCCGTCTGGCTTCGCAGTGTTCCGACTGTCGGCGGAAGTGCCGATTCGGCGATGACATTAAACGTGCGTGTCGGTGGCGGAAATCCGTCGGGTATTTTCGGCTGGGCAGGTGTTAATTTCAATTTGAAAGCCGCAACCGAAATAAATGAAACATGGACAGAATACTATGCAATCTTCAAAGCTGCCGCAGCCGAGGAAGCGGATATCAAATTTTACCGTTCATCTGACGCAACATCGGTGGTTCCGTTTGACATTGACGCTCTGACCTTCACGGAGGTCGAAAAGAATGAAAACGGCGAATGGGTACAGGTTGCCGGGACGACAGAACTTGTTGACGAATTTGCATATACCGCAAATCCAGGACACGTTGCACCGAGCATAACAAAGTCACCGAACACCGAATTTATGCGTATCGCCCGTGTTGACGGAACGAACACTGCTTTCTGCCATACCGACAATAAGGCATTGACCGCAGGAAAATATACGGTCAGCGGAAAATTCCGTCTTGGGGAATTTGATTACGGTAAGCTTATATACAGCACATCACCCACATACAATGTTGCCACAAATAACAACACCGCCAAGCTCTCTGTCAAGGCAGGTAATGTGGCAGCAACAAGCGACTTCACAATGACAAACGACTGGACAGAATGCTCATTCGTGCTTGACATTGCCGAGGGTACAAGCCTTAATGATATCGTATTTTCGCTTGACGGCGCATATACGCTTGATTTCTGTGATATCACGGTTTTGCCGCTTGCCGTAAGTGAAGCTGTTCCTGCGGATAATCTGCTTACGAGCGGTGACTTCGACTCGGCTGACGTGCTTGCAAGCTGGAATGCAGGAACACAGGTGATGTTCCACAGAAGCGATGCCAACGGCGGTTATCTTGAAGCTAACGATATAATTAGCGCAACGGCCGGATTTATTTATGACGTTTCCTCTGTTGGTATACCTGCAGGAACGTATAAGTTCACGGGTTATATACGAACCGCAGTTTACGGCGAGGTTTCACAAAAGCGCATCATCCTGACTGAATCCTCCGGAAAAACGCATACGATATACGCAAACATAACAAACGATTGGCTCAAGTTTGAATATTACATTACGCTTACATCGGGTTTATCGCAGATAAAGATCGTGGGCGGTCCATATCAGGAATTTATCCAAGCGTTCTGTATCGATAATTTCTCGATTGTTCCCGTCAGTGAGATTCCGAGCAGTAACCCGAACAAATTCGGTACAGCCGTCACTCCCGAGGAAGCGTTCAACTCAACGAAATGCATTGAGATAACACCGTGGGATGAGAATGAGGACTATGAAGTCAACGGACTTATGATAAACCATGACTGCTCAAACTTCTTTTCCGATGTCGGCAGATATAGTCTTGACGAGGAGGATTACAGAAATTTCGCTCTATCCTTCCAAGGTACACATATAACCGATTATGTAATCAACGTAGACGGCGTATTTCCCGCACCCGGAACAGGTCACACAAGTGCGCTCGAATATTACTACATGACAGAGTTTTTCGACGGTCAGCCGGTTGACTTCACGGGTAACAGCACCGCATACAGTGGTTATTATATGTATGAAGTCGTCGGCAGCGACTATATCGGCGTATGGTGTGAGACATTCCCGACGGTTGGCGTGAATCCGTGGCTTTCCTTCCGAATGAACGACGTTCATAACTATAACGACGAAGGTCCTGCCATGTCGAAAAGCGAGTTCTGGTATAAGAATCCGCAGTATAGACGTGTACAGCATCATTCTTATGTCGGTTACATGGATAAGGCATATGACTATACATATCTTGAAGTGCGTGAATATATGCTCTCGTATATAAACGCGGCACTTAACCGTTACGACTGCTACGGCATCGAGCTTGATTATCAGCGTGAGCTCAATCTCTTTCATATCGGCGGAGAATATCCCGGACTCGATATTCTGAATGGCTTCATGCGAGACGTTGACGACCTTGTTGCCGTTTATGAGGAAAAGTACGGTCATGAGATAAAGATAGGCGTACGTGTTGCGCCCGATGTTCAGACAAATTACGATTTTGGTCTTGACGTTATAACGTGGGCTGCAGAGGGAATAGTACAGCTTGTTTCTCCCTCGGGAAGATATGAATCTCACTGTACCGATATGCCGATAAGAATATGGGATTCTATGCTCTCGCCGTATGACGTTACACTTGCACCGGGTATCGACTTCACATATCTGCGTTCTTACGGACACGCACCGACAGCCGGCGGAAATACGATCGAAACACTTGCCGCAACTGCCGCATATATGTATTCGCAGGGAGCTGACAAGATGTATACGTATAACTATTTCCCATCATTCAACACGGTCTTTGAAGAAAAGGATAAAGTAAACTCAACAAGTGCAGGAATGCCGATAAACGGTTCACAGGGTATGTGGAATGTCCTGACCACGCTCGGCTCATACGAAAAGGTCAACACATATAACAGACGCTGTGTACTGACATATAACGATAAGCATCCCGTTTGGCGTGACTACGGCGCACAATTGCCGGAATGGGTCCAGGATGGTTCAACGTCAACGCTTCGTATACCTGTCGGAGATATCCTTGATGGTTCAGTTCTGACGGTCAAGTTCTCGACAAGAGATGATGCAATCGCAGAAAATCCGCCAACGGTCTACGTTAACGGATGGCTCTGTACATATGACGGCATGGAAAGATGCGTCGGCGGACACACCGAATATAATCTGCTTTGCTATAAGATTCCTCGTGCCGCTTACGGCTCATGCGATATGATCATCGAGATAACTTCCGAAGAATATATCAGAATCGACTATGCCGAGGTGTACGTCAAAGCACCGAATAATTAATATAAGCAGATAATCGACTCATATATCATTACAATGCAGACGATCACGGTGAAATGCGGTGGCGTAATCATAAAGCCGAAAAAATAAGCGTTCATTTTTTTGCGCAAAACGTTCACCATTTTGCCAAATACACCAAATCCTATTGACAAACTTAGGTATATATGATATAATTACTCTTGGTCAAATTTGATTGACTATGAAAAAACAATTGAATTAAGAGGAGAACAACATGAAAAAGCGCATTATCTCGGCATTGCTTCTTGTTGCGATGCTGACATCACTTGTTGCCTGCGGTGGCGATGGAGATAAAGACAAGACCGATGGCGACAAAAACAAGGGCGAAGAAGCTCCTGCCGGAATCGAAGCTGCAGATTATAACCTGGATTTTAATATCTACGCTCCCGATTTCGGTATGTATCAGAGATACTTCTTTGCAGACGACCCCGGAACTGACGCTATGACAGCGGCTATTTACGAGCGTGAGGTTAACGTTGAGGATCATCTCGGCGTTGATATCGGCTATACCATTACCGGTGATATCTTTGGTGTAAGAACCAAGATTCAGGAGCTTGTTATGACAGGCGATGACACATATCATCTTTTCTTAACGCACTGCATTGCAGGTCTTTCCGCAATGATCACCGAAAACCTGCTTTACGATTTCAGAAACTTTGAGGATATCAACCTTGAGGCAGAGTACTGGAATCAGCAGGCGCAGGAAGCACTTGACGTAAACGGACACCTCTACTACGGTGTTTCCGACT
>JAFTTS010000107.1 GCA_017466685.1 Clostridia bacterium | reverse complement strand
TAAGTTAGCATTTGCCTTAATAATGTTCCCACAAACCGTTTTTTTATTGGTATGTGGGATTTTTTTCGTAATATTTACACCAAACGGGACATATAAAAAAACATAACCTCTCTTTCCAAAAATATAATCGAAAAAAATAAAATTATTTTTCGAAAACTATAGACTTTTATCGAAATATGTAGTATAATATTATAGTAAGCATTATGGAGTCGTCTGTATATGGATTGTTACAAAAATAACAATCTTTTAACGGATAACCATATGTCTGAATAAAATTAAATTCCTTTAAGGAGGATAGGCACTGCACATGAAGAAAAAATTGACCACAGTAGCATTCAAGGGCACTCCCGAGATGGAAGCAAAGCTTGATAAGCTTATTGCTGAATACAAGGGAACAAGAGGCGCGCTCATGCCCGTGCTTCAGGGCGCACAGGAAATCTACGGTTATCTGCCGATCGAGGTTATTAAGCACATCGCGGCAGGTCTCGAGATGCCGATGGAAGAGGTTTACGGCGTTGCGTCGTTCTACTCTCAGTTCTCCCTTAATCCCAAGGGTGACGTTTCCATCGCAGTATGTCTCGGTACAGCTTGTTATGTTAAGGGCGCAGGCGCTCTTATCGACAAGATCTCCGAGATCATCGGTATCCAGGCTGGCGAAACCAGCGCTGACGGAAAGTATTCGCTTGATGCAACCCGTTGTATCGGTGCTTGCGGTCTTGCTCCCGTACTTACCGTTAACGATGAGGTTTACGGCAGACTCGTTACCGACGATATCCCCGGCATCATCGCTAAATATCAGTAATTAATTCTGAAACGGTCAATACCGTTAGGAGAAAAACGTATGAAGATCAAAGAAATAAGAGACCTTCTCGGTGCCGAGGTTCTGGCAGGCGAGGAGAATCTTGAAAACGATGTCACTTCCGCTTGCTGCAGTGATATGATGAGTGACGTGCTCGCTTATGTTAAAGACCAGGGCGTGCTTATTACGGGACTTATCAATCCGCAGGTCATTCGCACCGCGAACATGATGGATATGCTTTGCGTCGTTTTCGTAAGAAGCAAGACTCCGACCGATGAGATGCTTGAGCTTGCAAATGAGTGCGGTATCGTCGTTATGAAAAGCGATAAGCGTGCTTTTGAGGCATCGGGTATTCTTTATTCGAATGGATTTGCACCGAAGACGGAGGATGGAAATGTCTGATGCGGTGAAGTTCCACTTCGAGGTTGATGGCTCGGACTTTTCAAGTGCGGGTGCGGCTTCGGTGATGGTTAAGAAAAAGCTGCGTCAACTCGGCTATCCGCCGGATATCATACGCAAAGTCTCTATCGCAATGTACGAGGGAGAGATCAACATGGTCATTCACGCAAACGGCGGCACGGCTGACGTTGAGGTGTCTGACGAAGAAATCGTTATAACTTTATCTGACCGCGGACCGGGTATTCCCAATGTGGAGCTTGCAATGCAGGAGGGATACTCCACTGCAAGAGAGAACATCAGAAACCTCGGCTTCGGTGCAGGTATGGGACTTCCCAATATGAAGAAGTATACCGATTCCATGAAGATCGACACGGTTGTTGGTGAGGGTACGACCATCACTATGACTGTTAAGTTATAATTCTCCCGACAGTTCCAATATCGAGGTGTATATGGCTACAGATTATAAGCATTCGGTTTCGTTGGACATCGAAAAATGCAAAGGGTGTACGACTTGCTTAAAGCGTTGCCCGACCGAGGCGATACGTATCCGTGACGGACACGCTGTTATCAACTCGGGACGCTGCATCGACTGCGGCGAATGTATCAGAGTATGTCCTTATAAAGCAAAAAAAGCGACGCATGATAGTCTGTCGATCCTCGGTGATTATAAGTACACGATCGCGCTTCCGGCACCTTCGTTGTACGGTCAGTTTGATAATCTCGACAATATCGGCTACATCATACGCGGTCTTCTGGATCTCGGATTTGATGATGTGTTTGAGGTTGCCTGTGCGGCTGAGCTTGTCAGTGCATACACACGCAAGTACATAAACCGCGAGGACGTTAAAAAGCCGATACTCAGTTCAGCGTGTCCCGCGATAACGAGGATAATCAGCATGAATTATCCCGATCTTTGCGAGAACATCATGCCGATACTTCCACCTGTGGATATCGCCGCGATACTCGCAAGAGATAAGGCACTTCGTGAACACCCTGAGCTTAAACCCGAGGAGATAGGTATAATATTTATCTCTCCTTGTCCCGCAAAGGTAAGCTACGTCAAGAATTCCTTCGCAGGAGAACGCAACTATATATCGGCAACCATTTCGGTTCGTGATGTATATTTCGCTCTGCTTGATGTTATGAAGAAACGCGAGGATGAACCGCTTGAAGCGACCGAATCCGGTATGATCGGTATCGGCTGGGCTTCAACCGGCGGCGAATCGACGGCTATTTTAAATGACCGTTATCTCGCGGCGGACGGTATTGAAAACTGTATCCGCGTTCTTGACCAGATTGATAATTCCGATATGATAACGCTTGATTTCGTTGAGCTTAACGCTTGCAGCGGAGGATGTGTCGGCGGCGCGATGACTGTCGCAAATCCGTATATCGCCCAGGCAAGATTACAATCGCTCAAACGTTATCTGCCCGTTTCACCGAACCGCCCGGCGAGCGACTGGATACCCGACCAGTATTTCCAAGAGAAAACGGTTGAGTATAACCCGTACAGCTTGCTTGCGGATGACCGTAAAACGGCGATGCGAATGATGAGCGATATCGAATCGATCACAAAAGAGCTTCCCGGACTTGACTGCGGTTCCTGCGGTGCGCCGACCTGTATGGCGTTTGCCGAGGATATCGTCAAGTGTGAAACAAGCGCGGACGAGTGTACGGTAATAATGCGTCAGATTTTCCACGAATATCTTGACAAACGCAGAGGCGAATCGCTTCTTGAACGGTTCAAGCCTCTCACACCAAGAAAAAATCCCGAGACGGAGGATGGCGGAAATGACAGTAAATGATATCAGCGCAAAGATTAAAGCAAAGCTTATTTGCGGCAGCATGGACAAGGAATGGAACGGCGTTTACGTCGGTGACCTTCTCAGCCGTGCGATGAGTCATGTCGAGGCCGATAACCTCTGGATCACAATCATGCCAAACACAAACACGGTTGCAGTCGCAAGCCTTACGGAAGCGGCGGCAGTTATACTTGCAGAGGATGTGGAGCTTCCCGATGAAGCGATCGAAGCCGCTAACACAAACGGCATTACCGTGCTCACGTCTCCGCTTTCTGCATATGAGCTTTGTGTGAGCCTTAATGATCTTGCATCGGGTAGTGCGGTATGAGCCGCTATCTTTGCGATCTGCACATTCATTCATGTCTCTCACCGTGCGGCGATGATGACATGACTCCCGGTAACATTGCCGGAATGGCTGTGCTCAATGGTTTACAGATAGTCGCGCTTACCGATCACAATTCTTCCAAAAACTGTCCTGCTTTTTTCAAAATCGCAAAAGGGTACGGACTTATTCCGGTTGCGGGCATGGAGCTGACAACGGCTGAGGATGTTCACGCTGTCTGTCTTTTTCGTGATCTTGAATCGGCGATGGATTTTGACAGCTTTGTTGAAAGCCGTCGTTTCCCAATCAAGAACAAGCCCGAAATTTTCGGAAAACAGCTTATCACCGATGAGAATGACGAGATATGCGGCGAGGAGGAGATTCTCCTTATCAATGCAGTAAACATTTCTCTCGATGAGGCACACCGCGAGGTGATAAAACGAGACGGCGTATGCTTCCCGGCGCACATTGACAGAAGCGCAAACGGTATCATTTCGATGCTTGGCGATTTTCCGCCCGAGCCGAGATTTACCGCTTATGAGCTTAACGATATAGCGTCGCTTGAGGAGTGCCGTTCCAAGTATCCGATCATAGTGGAGCGCGGACTTGTTCACGTTCAGTCGTCGGATGCACATTATCTTACGGATATATCTGAGCAGGGATTCGCAATAGAGCTTGACGATGAGCCTTATTCATCGGCTAATGTTCGAAACAGACTTATCGATTTTTTACTCGGATTTTAACTAAGGAGAAGAAAGATGGACGAGCTTTCACTTTACGTGCTTGATATTACAATGAACTCGGTCAGAGCCGGAGCAACGGAGATTGAAATAACACTCCTCGAGGAAGGCGAATGGCTTGACTTCAGTGTTACCGACAATGGCTGCGGTATGAAAAAAGAGCAGGTAGACAAGCTTACAAATCCCTTCTTCACAACGAGAAAGACTCGCAAGGTCGGACTCGGGATACCGTTTCTGACAATGCTCGCCGAAATGACGGGTGGCGGCGTTACGATAACCTCAAAGCATGAATCGGAGTATACCGATCACGGGACGACAACGGCGGCGAGATTTGGACGTCATCACATCGACTTCGTTCCGATCGGAGACATGGTTGAAACGGTTAAAACTCTTATACAAGGCTCGCCGGAAATTAACTTCACATACCGCCACATAATCGACGGCAGGGAAGTTTATCTCTCTTGTAAAGAATTAAAAGAAGTTCTCGGCGAGGATATTCCGCTTAATGAACCCGAGATTCTTATGTGGATCGACGGTAATCTTCGTGAACAATACGAGGAAGCGGAAAAATAACACTGTTAAAAATTAAAATTTTAAATACAGAAAGGATTATCACCATGAAGTCACTTGAAGAGCTTAAGGCTATAAAGGCTAAAATGCAGGACAAGGTTGCTATGCGTACATCAAGCGGCGATACCAGAATCGTTGTTGGTATGGCTACTTGCGGTATTGCAGCAGGCGCACGCCCTGTACTCAACGCTTTTGTTGAGGGAATCACAGAGGCAGGTCTTGGCGATGAAGTTATCGTAACCCAGACCGGCTGCATCGGCATTTGCCAGTATGAGCCCGTTGTTGAGGTTTATTCGAAGGACGCTGAAAAGGTTACTTATGTTAAGATGACCGCAGAGCGTGCAAAGGAAGTTATCGAAAAGCACATTAAGGGCGGCAAGGTCGTTACCGAGTATACAATCGGTGCGGCTGCTAAATAATTAGGAGGAAAAACACTTATGATTCGTTCTCATGTACTGATTTGCGGCGGTACCGGTTGTACTTCTTCGGGTTCCGTTGCACTCCGTGACAAGCTCGCCGAGGAGCTGAAAGCAAAGGGTCTTGACGAGGAAGTCAAGATCGTTATGACCGGTTGTTTCGGTCTTTGCGCACTCGGTCCTATCATGATCGTATACCCCGAGGGAACCTTCTATTCAAGAGTTGAAGCAAAGGATATTCCCGAAATCGTTGAGGAGCACCTTCTCAAGGGCCGTATCGTTGACCGTCTTGTTTATAACGATACCGGTGATGCAGAGGTTAAGGATGTACATTCCTCCCTTAACGACACCATGTTCTATAAGAAGCAGAAGCGTGTTGCACTTCGTAACTGCGGCGTAATCAACCCTGAAAACATCGACGAGTACATCGCGATGGACGGTTACTTCGAACTCGAAAAGGTACTTACCAAGATTACTCCAGATGACGTCATCCATACTATT
>JAFTTS010000106.1 GCA_017466685.1 Clostridia bacterium | reverse complement strand
GCGGTTAATGGGTGGACAAAAATATGATTATGTGGTATAATTAAATATCACAATAAATAAAAAGGACAAGAAATATTATGACAAAAACAGGCTTCATTGCAATCGTCGGACGTCCGAACGTCGGCAAATCGACACTTCTCAACGCGCTTTTAGGTGAGAAAATATCCATAGTTTCAAGCAAACCGCAGACGACCAGAAACCGTATTACCGGTATACTTACCGTGGACGAAAATCAGTTCGTTTTTCTTGATACTCCCGGTATGCTCAAGCCGAAGAACAAGCTCGGCGATTTTATGGTCAAGACCATTTCCTCGGCTATAGGTGAGGTTGACGCGGCGATACTTGTCGTTGATGCGGCAAAGCCTGTTTCCGAGGTGGAGGAGCGTTTGCTTGAGCGTTTCAAGAAGCAGAATGATCCTGTCATCCTTGCGATAAACAAGACTGATACAGTCAACGCGACGAAGGTTGCCGAGTGTATTATGGCATACTCCGCACTCTGTGATTTTGCGGCGGTCATACCTATGGCTGCGGTCAAAAATGAGGGCGTTTCCATTGTTATCGATGAGGCGTCAAAGCTGCTTCACGAGGGCGATTGGTTCTTCCCCGAGGATATGCTGACCGATCAGCCCGAGCGTATGCTTGTTTCAGAGATAATCCGCGAGAAGCTTCTGCGTACTCTTAACGATGAGATTCCGCACGGTACGGCGGTCGTTATCGAGGCATTTGAAGAAAAGCCGACCATTATCAAGATCCGTGCCGAGATATTCTGCGAAAAGGATTCACACAAGGGTATCATTATCGGAAAACACGGTGCGGCACTCAAAAAGGTTGGAACGTGGGCACGTGAGGACATGGAAGCGTTTTTCGGCGTACAGGTGCATCTTGATCTTTGGGTTAAGGTCAAGGAAAACTGGCGCGACAATGCGGGACTTCTTAACACGTTCGGCTTCACGGAAGAATGATATGCTTCACACTCTTAAAGGGCTTGTTCTTCGTGAAACGCCCGTAAGTGATAATTCGAAATATATAAACATATTAACAGCCGAGCGCGGACGTATTTCGGTGCTTGTTCGCGGTGCACTGCGGCTTCGTGGACCTCATACAGGGGCGACGCAGATATTTTGTTACAGTGAATTTGTCATCTATGAGCACAACGATAAATACACCCTTAACGATTCCTCGCTGATTGAAAATTACTTTCATCTATGCGAGGATTTCGATAAAATGACGGTCGGAACGTACATTCTCAACACCGTCGAATACATCTCAAACGAGGAACAGCCGGAGCCGCAGATGCTTCGTCTTGCCCTGAATACGCTTTGGGCACTGACACATTACAAGGACAAGGATCTTCGTCTTATCAAGGGTGTTTACGAGATGCGGCTTGCATTTCTTGCAGGCTTTGCGCCGAACATTGTCAACTGTCAGTGCTGCGGACACGGAGTTGAAAGCGAACGGCTCTATCTTAACGTGATGGAGGGCACGATGCTCTGCCGTCACTGTTCCGATACGAGCTTCAAGCCGGTACATCTCGAAAATGACCGTGAGGTTGACGATATGCGTACAGCACAGATTATAATTTCACTTGCACCTGCGTCTGTGCTTGCAATGCAGCACGCTTTGTATGCAGATATGTCAAAGCTCTTTTCATTCGTACTTGCGGACGAGCTTTTACCCGAGTTTTCTTCGGCGTGTGAAAAATATCTTGAAAATCACGTCGATCACCATTTTCAAGTGCTTGATATGTTGGTGTGGTGAGTGGTGGGCGTTTGCGTATGGGAGTTACGGTCGCTTTTTGAAAAAAGCCGCGTATCCCCGTATCCATCTAACGAAAGGATGTTATAATTGAAAAACTACGAAAGAGCGATAAAAACGCTCGAATATGATAAAATACTTGCGCTTCTTGCCGAGCGTGCGCCGACTGACGGTTCACGTGAGATGGCACTTGCACTGCGTCCCGAGAATGATCCCGACCGTATACTGCGTATGCAGAGGGAAACGACCGAGGCAAAGGGGATGCAGGCGATAAAGGGTATGCCGTCGTTCGGCAGAGTCAAGGATATACGCGACACTGTGGATCGTGCGGCAAAGGGTGCTGTACTTTCACAGCGTGAACTGCTCGACCTTGCGAATGTTCTGCGTACGTCACGTTCATTGCTTGAATACAGCCGTACCGACAGGAGAGAAACAACCACGCTTGACGAGATGTTTGAGCGTCTTATTCCCAATAAAAAGCTTGAGGATCGTATTTACACCGCGATAGTTTCAGAGGATATGATCGCGGACGAGGCGAGTCCCGCACTCTCGGATATACGCCGCAAAATGCGCGTGACCAATAACCGCATAAAGGATTCGCTTCAGAGCTTTGTCAGCGGTGCGTATTCGAAGTTCCTGCAGGAAAATATCGTCACCATGCGTAATGGACGTTATGTTATCCCCGTTAAGGTGGAGCACAAGGCGGACGTTCGCGGTCTGGTGCACGATACCTCATCGTCGGGTGCGACGCTGTTTGTTGAACCGCTGTCAGTTGTTGAAGCGAATAATGAGCTGCGTGTTCTTCAGGTTAAGGAAACGAACGAGATCGAACGTATCCTTGCCGAGCTTTCGGCTGCCTGTGGTGAGATCGAACAGGCACTGCTGCTTAATTACAGCAACATCACAAAGCTTGCGTTTATCTTTGCAAAAAGTGATCTTTCCTTTAAATTTGACGCAACTCCGGCACGTATCACGGGTGAGCGACGTATGAATCTTGTCCGTGCACGTCACCCTCTGCTCGATCCTGCAAAGGTCGTGCCGATCACGGTGACGCTCGGCGGCGATATGTCAACGCTTGTTATAACCGGTCCTAACACGGGCGGTAAGACTGTCACAATAAAAACGCTCGGACTTTTCGCGCTTATGGCGCAGTCGGGACTTCACATTCCTGCGTCCGATACGTCGGAAATATGCATTTTTGACGATATTTTCGCAGACATCGGTGACGAGCAGTCAATCGAGCAGTCGCTTTCGACATTCTCATCGCATATGGTCAATATTGTTGGCATTACGGAAAATGTCGGTGAGCGTTCACTGGTGCTCATAGACGAGCTTGGCGCAGGTACAGACCCCGTTGAAGGTGCGGCACTTGCCATTGCGGTGCTTGAAAAAGTACGCTCTGTCGGTGCTCTTTGTGCGGCGACGACTCACTATGCCGAGCTTAAGGCGTTCGCGCTTGAAACGCCGGGATTCGTCAACGCTTCCTGCGAGTTTGACGTCAATACATTAAAGCCGACCTACCGTCTCATTATCGGTACACCCGGTAAATCCAATGCGTTCGCGATATCGTCGAAGCTCGGACTTTCGGATGCTATTGTAAACCGAGCAAAGGAGCTTGTCAGCGCAGAAAACAAGCATTTTGAGGACGTTATCGAAAAGCTCGAGGCGAGCCGTATTGAGATGGACAAGAACCGCGTCGAGGCAGAGAGACTTCGCCGTGAGTTTGAGGAATACAAGGCTAAAAACGAAAAGAAAATTGCCGATGAGCTTGCAAAAGCCGAGCGTGAGCTTGAAAAAGCACGTGCACAGGCGGTGTCGATCGTTGAGAGCGCAAAGGTTACTTCAAACTACGTTATGGAGCAGCTTGAAAAGGCGAAAAAGGAACGTGAAAGTGCGAACCTTGCATCTGCTCTTGAGGAATCGAGACGTAACATCCGAAAGCATCTTCGCGAGAGTGACGACAAGATCAATCCCGTTATGGAAAAGGTGGCGGAGGATTATGTTCTGCCGAGACCGCTCAAAAAGGGTGACGATGTACTGCTTATCAACATAAACAAAAAGGGCGTTGTTCTCGATGCTCCCGACAAGGATGGAAATGTCAACGTTCAGGCAGGTATAATCAAAACACGCACAAAGGTGTCGAACCTGATGCTAATTGACGAGGCGAAGGTGACGTTCACCGATTCGCAGAAAAAGCAGATCGCGGCGGACAAATACCGAGTTGTGGTTTCGCGCGATTTCAAGGATGAAATTGATCTTCGCGGACTTACCGGTGACGACGCATGGTTCATGGTGGACAAGTATTTCGACGAGGCGCATATCGCAGGCATACACATTTTGCGTCTGATTCACGGCAAGGGTACGGGTGCACTCAAAAATGCACTCTGGCAGTATCTCAAAACCGATCCGCGTGTCGTATCCTACCGTTACGGCAAGTACGGTGAGGGTGATCTCGGTGTTACGATAGTTGAGGTCAAGTGATACGATGGCAAGGAAGTTTAAAATTTTCGCATATGTCACGGTGCTGATTGCTTTGATGTTTTGCTTTGTCGGATGCAGTGATGATCTTGCCAAGCTTGATATATCGGCTGACACCTATTCGTACACTCCCGATTTGAACCTTTTTGAGGAATTGATTACGGATGATACGCAGACTCAAGCCGCCGAAGCTGCAGAGATCACCGATCTTCCCGAAACGGTTAGCCTTCCCGAAACTGCCGATACCCAAAGTGCACTTACGGACGCTGTATACGATGACACCGTGGGCGATGTATACTGGGTTGGGGACGGTGAGGTGTGGCATCTGACACGTGGATGCTGGACGCTTGCACGCTCAAAGAAGATCTTATCGGGCACAGTCGAAGCGGCGATAACGGCAGGTAAAACACGGGTTTGTCAAGTTTGCGGCGGATGATCAACGCTCGCAGTATAAAATTCCAACCAAAATTTAATTAATTTTGATAAAAAATAATATTTAATAAAAAAAGACTTTATTTTTCCGAAAACTTCTGATATAATAGTAGTAACTGCGGTACTGTATCATTTCATGCCGCACAAAAATATTGAAATCATAAATTTTTATAAAATCGAGGAGATTTATCATGGCAAAATTTGTACTTAGCGCATTCGCAGACGAATATTCCCCTGTGTTTGACGAGCAGATCGAAGGCCTTAAGGCAAACGGCATCGGTTACATGGAGATCCGCGGCGTTGACGGCAAGAGCATTGCTGACCTGACCGAGGACGAAATGAAGGCTGCAAAGGCAAAGCTCGACGCGGCAGGCATCAAGGTTTCTTCCATCGGCTCTCCCGTTGGTAAGATCAAGACCGATGATCCTTTTGAACCCCATCTTGAGGTTCTCGCTAACTGCATCAAGGCAGCTCACATTTTTGAAACCAAGAATATCCGTATGTTCAGCTTCTATCCTGCAGAGGGTAAGACTATTGACGAGTGCCGTCCCGTTGTTATGGAGCGCCTCGCGAAGATGCTTGAGATTGCAAAGGCTGAGGGCGTTTACCTTTGCCATGAGAACGAGAGAGGCATTTACGGTGCCGATGCTGAGCACTGCCTCGATATTCAGAAGGAATTTAACGGCGAGATCAAGCTGATCTTTGACCCCGCTAACTTCATTATGGACGGTTTTGAGTCCTATCCTCATTCCTATAACCTTCTCGGCGACAAGATTCACTATATGCACATCAAGGATGCTGTTGCCGAAAAGTGCATCTGCCCTGCAGGTAAGGGTATCGGCGGTCTCCAGGAGATCATTTCCGATCTTAACAAGAAGCGTGATGACGTTGTTATTCTGACTGTTGAGCCTCACCTCAAGGTCTTTGCAGGCTTTGACGCTCTTGAAGCAGGCGAAAAGACCAAGATGCCCAATACATATGCGAGCAGTGCAGAGTCCTTTAAGGCGGCTTGTGACGCGATCAAGGAAGTTGTCGCTAAGGCGTAAAAAATTAAAGTGCCGTCACGTCCATTCGCGGCGGTACTTTTAGTTATTAATAGAGGAGGAAAAAGATTATGGCAAAACTCAAAATGCTTGCTATCGACCTTGGTGCATCCAGCGGACGCGGCATCGTCGGAAGCTTTGACGGCAAAAAACTCACCCTCGAGGAAAATCACCGTTTCCCGAATGAGCCTGTAACAGTTGCAGGTACTTTCACATGGGACACGCTCCGTATTTTCCATGAAATTAAAAATTCTATCCGCAAGTGTGCGCTTTCCGAGGACAAGGATATCCGTTCCATCGGTATTGACACATGGGGCGTTGACTTCGGTCTCATCGACAAAACCGGCCGTCTCATGGCAAATCCCGTACACTACCGTGACACACGCACCGAGGGTATCATCGAATACGCAGACAAGTTTGTACCGCGCTCGGAGCTTTACAATGTGACGGGCTTACAGTTCCAGAATTTCAACACGGTATATCAGATACTCGCCTCCATGCGTGACGAGCCGATGTACATAAACAATGCGCAGAAGTTACTTTTCACGCCTGACCTTCTTAACTATTTCTTAACCGGTGAGATGCGCTGTGAATACACGATTGCATCAACGGGTGCGATTCTCGACGCAAAGAAGCGTGACTTCGCGTATGATTTACTTAAGAAGTTCGGTATTCCGTCGGGTATTTTTGCGCCTATCGTGCAGCCCGGATCGGTTGTCGGTCCGCTTCTTCCCCAGGTGCTTGAGGAGGTTGGCAATATCAATGCGCAGGTCGTTAACGTCGCCGCACATGACACTGCATCGGCAGTTGTGGCAGTTCCTGCAACAAGCGATGACTTTATTTTCTTAAGCTCGGGTACATGGTCGATCATGGGCTCTGAGGTTAAGGAGCCGATCATTTCGGATGCATCGTTTAAATATAACTTCACAAACGAGGGTGGCGTTGAAAATACCATCCGCTTTGAGAAAAATATCACCGGCTTGTGGCTCAAGCAGGAATCCAAGCGTCAGTGGGAGCGTGAGGGTAAGAATTATACTCACGATCAGCTCTCCGATATGGCACTTGCATCAAAGCCGCTTCAGTCGCTTATCGATCCCGATGATGCACTCTTCGCAACTCCCGGTAATCTTCCGAAGCGTATCGCCGAATACTGTAAGGCAACCGGTCAGCACGTTCCCGAGGATGCAGGCGAGATCATGCGTTGTATCTTTGAGTCGCTTGCTCTGCGTTACCGTTACACAGCCGAGAAGATCGACGAGATGAAAGGTCACAAGACTCCGTTCATCAATATCATTGGCGGCGGTACAAAGGAAGGCTTACTTTGTCAGTTCGCAGCAGATGCCTGCGGACGTCCGGTTCATGCCGGTCCTGTTGAGGCAACCGCTATCGGTAACATTATGGCTCAGGCAATCGCCGCAGGTGAGCTTAAAAATGTTGCAGAGGCACGTGAAGTCGTTCGTAATTCCTTCGAGATCGAATATTACGAGCCGAAGAACACCGAGTCCTGGGATGAGGGTTACGAGCGTTTCAAAAAGCTTATCGAAAAATAATATTACAGCCGTCTGTTAAATCGGGCGGCTTTTTTGTTTGGGATGGCGGTGTTCCCTCATCCGTGGTGTGCCCTCTCCGACTCGCTACGCTCGCCACCTCTCCCAAAGGGCGAGGCTTTAAGTTAGATTGCGCGGCATGGAGCTATAGGTATAAAAAACAGCCGTAAGCACACGTGAACTGCCCCAAATTGTACGGACAGCACAAAAACAGCCTTAATGGCAGAAGATATTAAAATTTAAGCAACGAACTGACATCGCTTTTCGAGTGGTGTCAGTTTTGTTTTGAGTTGAATACGTTC
>JAFTTS010000105.1 GCA_017466685.1 Clostridia bacterium | reverse complement strand
GTAACCATAAAATCGGCTTCGTTTTTCAAAGCTATAACCTGATTCCCCATCAGACTGTGCTTGCGAATGTTGAGCTTGCGCTGACTCTCTCGGGCGTTTCACGTGAAGAACGTCACCGTCGTGCAAAGGAAGCTCTCGAATCGGTTGGACTCGGTGACCAGCTTAACAAAAAGCCGAGTCAGATGTCGGGCGGTCAGATGCAGCGTGTTGCGATCGCGCGTGCGCTTGTAAACGATCCCGATATACTTTTAGCCGATGAGCCGACAGGTGCACTTGACTCCGAGACGAGCGTTCAGGTTATGGAGATACTCAAAAAAATCTCCGAGAAAAAGCTCATCATTATGGTAACCCATAACCCGGAGATCGCCGAAACCTATTCAACACGTATCATCAAGCTGCTCGACGGTAAGGTCGTTTCCGATTCCGAGCCCTATACTGCCAAGGAAAAAAACGCCCAAAAGTCTCAAAAACGCGACAGAACAAAATCAATGTCATTTTTCACCGCCCTCGGTCTTTCGCTCAACAACCTTATGACCAAAAAGGGACGCACTATTCTGACAGCGTTTGCAGGTTCAATAGGTATCATAGGTATCGCACTGATCCTTTCCATTTCAAACGGTATAACGCTTTATATAAATGACGTCGAGGAAAACACGCTTTCAAGCTATCCCATCATGATCGAATCGCAGACGGTTGACATGACATCAATGATGGAAAGCTTCATGGGACAGCAGGCATCCGAAAATGAACATGAGCTCGACCGTGTGTATTCAAGCGACGTAATGGGTGATATGCTCGGGGTGATGATGAGTGAGGTTACAGTTAACGACCTCGCATCCTTCAAAAGTTACCTTGACGATGAAGCCAACGGTTTTTCCGAGCTTGTAAGCGATATCAAGTACGGTTATTCAACGCCGCTTAACGTTTATACGCTTGCCGATTACGGTGAGGGGGAAACCCTTGTTCAGGTTGAACCGAACACCGTTATGACCTCCGCAGGACTCGCGCAGCTTGACGAAATGTCGAGCATGATGACTTCGATGGGCGGAAGCACCGGTCTCAAGATCTGGGACGAGCTTATCGATAACGACGAGCTTCTTGAAAATCAATACGACGTTATCGCAGGACGTATGCCCGAGAATTGGAACGAGATCGTCATCATCGTCACCAAAAACAATGAAATTTCCGATATGGCACTTTTCGCACTCGGAATCAAGGATCAGTCCACGCTCGACGGCATGATGCTTGAGCTTATGAACGGCGAATTTGAGCAGGACGCGGCAACAAGTTATTCGTATGATGACCTGCTTGCACTTGAATATTACCTGCTTCCGAACTCAGCTAAATATGAGCAGAACGGCGATATATGGGTTGACAAATCTGAAGACAGCGAATATATCAAAGCTCAACTGGATGAAGAGCACAAATTAAAGGTGGTCGGAATAATCCGTCCGAACGAAGAAGCGACTGCAACAAGTGCTTCGGGTACAGTCGGATACCTCCCTTCACTTATGGAGCACCTCATCAACGAAAATAATGACTCCGAGATCGTTAAAGCACAGCTTGCAGACACCGAAACAGACGTTTTCACAGGTATTAAATTCCCGGCGGAAGAAGATAAACAACAGCCCACGATGGAAGAAATCGAGGCTTATATCTTAACCCTCTCCGAGGAAGAACAAGCATACGCAGCCGGAGTCATTGCCCAGCTTAGGGGTAAAGATATGACAGATGAGCAGATTGTTGAAATGCTCATGCAGCAGTATCCGATGCCATCAACCGAAGCAACATACGACGGCAACCTCATTTTACTCGGCATATCAAGCCTTGACGAACCCTCGAGCATCATGATATACCCCAAGGATTTCGACTCGAAGGAGCTGATTTCCGATAAGATAAGCGAATATAACAGAGACCGCGATGAAGCAGATCAGATCAATTACACAGACTATATCGGTATCATGCTCTCCTCTGTAACAACGATAATCAACGCGATCAGCTATGTTCTTATAGCCTTCGTTGCGATCTCACTTGTTGTTTCGTCGATAATGATCGGTATTATTACGTACATCTCTGTTCTTGAGCGTACCAAAGAGATCGGTATTCTCCGTGCAGTCGGTGCTTCCAAGCGTGACGTTGCACGTGTGTTCAATGCGGAAACTCTTATCGTCGGCTTCACTGCAGGCATGATCGGAATCGGCGTCACACTGTTGCTTTCAATTCCGATAAATATTATCATAAAGAGTATAACCGATATCGCAAATGTTGCAATACTTCCCGCCCAAGGAGCGATTGCACTTGTTATCATCAGTATGCTCCTCACCTATATCGCAGGACTTATCCCGGCACGCGTTGCGGCTAAAAAGGATCCCGTAATTGCGCTGAGAACCGAATAAATCCTTACAAAATTTACACTTTTGTGCGAATCTGTATTTTGTGTACAGGTTCGCTTTTTTATTTTTGTGAAAATCCTTGATATGTAGTAATACCAATTAGCGTGCGGCGGCGATACGGTAACTGTAGAATAAAGAAAAACATATATTGGAGGTGAAAATATGGGAATCGGTGAAATAATCACGCTCGTGTGCAGCATCGTCGGTACGTCATCTATTATCAGCGGACTGATACTGCGTCGCATCGACAAGCTTGAGGGGTTATTGGAGCGTCGTGAGAGTGACCGTGTAAATGAAAACATCGCACGCGGCGACCTCATTCACGCATCGGGAAAGCTTGCCGAAGCCAACACGCTCGCGATACGTGCCATCACGAGTGAAGAAGCCTGCTTAAGTGAGCTTATCGAATACCGCAGTGCCGCAGATAAGCTTGAACATTTCATGCGTGAAAAATCCGCTGAATATCTTCACGCAAGCTGATTACTATATTAAGGAGGGATCATCATGCCGCTTTTTGGTATTGACGTTTCAACAAACAACGGTTTTATAAACCACAATGCAGTAAAACTCGCAGGTGTCCGTTTCGCGATGATCAAGGCAACGCAGGGACACTCACTTTATTCAAAGGGACTCTATATGTTCAAGGATTCCAAATTCGATGCAAACGTGGAAGGTTTTTATAAGGCAGGCATCCCGATCGGAGCTTACCACTTTTTCACCGCGTCGACACTTGAGGAGACCTACCGCGAAGCCGATTTCTTCATAAATACAGTTAAGCCGTATCAGAACAAGATCTCGCTTTATCTCGCCTGTGATGCCGAAAATTACGGTAATAAATGGCTTCAGGGCTTGAGCCGTAACGGTCTCGCTTCACTTGTAAATGTATTCTGCCACAGAGTTGAGGAAGCAGG
>JAFTTS010000104.1 GCA_017466685.1 Clostridia bacterium | reverse complement strand
TATGCTCGCGGTGATTTTGATTTAGCAGATAATAAACAACGGAGAATAAATATGGATTTAAGCTTGATTTTGAAGGTTGCCGGAATAGGGCTGACGGTCAGTATTGCGTATCAGCTTTTAGCGAAATACGGACGTGACGAGCAGGCTGTGCTTGTGTCGCTTGCAGGGATAATTATTGTAATGCTGATGCTTGTTGATAAGTTAGGAACGCTTTTTTCAACCATCAGATCGGTGTTCGGCTTCTGATTATGATAAAATACTGCGGGGTTGCGCTTTGTGCGCTTGCGGCGATTCTCATGTTAAAGGGACAAAAAAACGATTTTGCCGGACTTGTCAGCTTGGCGGCAGGTGTGATACTGCTTGGTGCGGCTGTGGTGACATTTCTTCCCGTTTTCGAGTTTGTTGAGAACACCATGTCCCAAACGAGCTTTTCGGAGCATATGACGGTACTCGGTAAGGCACTCGGTATAACTCTTGCCGTACAGCTCTCGGCGGAGATTTGCCGTGACGCAGGTGAGTCGGCAATTGCTTCGAAGCTTGAGCTTGTCGGCAAGGCGGAAATATTACTTTTAGCTCTGCCGCTTATCGGTGAATTGATAGGACTTGCGGCGGAAATTATGCAGATATGAAAATTTTTAAGATATTACTTATTGCCTGTACCGTTTTGCTGCTTGTGCTTCCGTTTCACGCAGAGGAAACGACTGACGCAGAGCTTTACCGTGCCGATGAATTTGACGCAGATTCGATACTTGATGCTCTGCCCGATGAGGTTAAAGAGAGACTTCCGGACGGTGATATTTTTTCGGGAGATGACTTTTCAGAGAGCTTTTCTGCGGATTATTTCTTCTCTTTAATAAAGGATACATTTGTGTCCCTACTGTCGCCTGCACTGAAAACGCTCTCGGTGACGCTCGGTCTCATTCTTACCGCATCTGCACTGTCGGCACTCAAGGGTGTGGTACACTCGGGGGCGATGGTGTCACTTTTTGAATTTTTATCGGGACTTTGCATCATGATAACGCTTTACGAAAACGCGGCTGTCCTTGTTAAGAGTGTACAGGCTTATTTATACAGGCTGACAGGGCTTGTCGGTGTCATGGTGCCCGTTATGATATCTATCGGCACTGCCGGCGGAAGTGTCACCTCATCTGCCGCCTCAGCGAATGCCATGATGCTTGCGCTGGCTTTTGTTGAAACGCTTGCTTCGCAGGTGCTTTTTCCGATACTTCAGCTCTGCTTCGGTTTATCTGCGGCAAGCGGAATAGGTACAGGCGTAAAGCTTGGCGGCATATCGAAGCTGGTACGCGGAACTCTGACGTGGGTTATAGCATTGATAGGCGCGATAATATCTGCGGTTATGACCTTTCAGACCTCTATTGCCGCGCGTGCTGACAGCCTTTCGATGCGTGCCGTGAAATTTGCCGCGTCGCATACTGTGCCCGTCGTCGGAGGAATGGCGAGCGATGCGGTCGGTACTGTTGCGAGCAGTCTGTCGCTTGTTAAAAGCACGGTCGGATGGGTTGGAGTTATAATTATTGCCATTTTGACGCTGCCGGTTATTTTGAATATACTTCTGACGAGACTCGGAATCAGTATTTCAGAATCTGCGGCGGACGTTATCGGTCTTGAGCGCGAAAAGAATATGTTATCGGAAATGAGCGGTTTGCTTGGTTTTCTGGTGGCTGTCTGCGTGATCGCGGCACTTATGTTCATTTATGCGCTTGCGGTGTTTGCAAAAAGTGCGGCGGCACTTGAATGATGGAGGAAATATGACAGAAATCAAAGGATTCATAATGTCACTGATTGCGGTATCTGCGTCATCGGCACTTATTGACAGCTTCACACCTGATGGCGGTATGAAAAAATATATGCGTTATCTCGTTTCGCTTCTGATACTGCTGGTTTTACTGACGCCTATCAAGGGGCTTATCGGTATAATACCGTCACTTGCGGCAAATGCGGAGTTTTCATATGACAGCGTGGAGGTGTTTGCGAGTGCAAATTCGATCGTGGCAAAGCATATTGAGGGAGCACTTAAAGAAAAATTTTCACTGAAAGGTGATGAGGTTAATGTCAGATATAACGGTGAGGCGATCGTTGTTAATGTTAAAAAACGGATCGGGCTTATTGAGAGTGATTTTCGTGATTATATTGCCGCTAATTTCGGCGTTTTGGCGGAGGTGAGCTTTTATGAGTGACGCAGAGGTTGGCGTTGGTACCTTCATCGGCTTTTTGAAAGAAAAAAAGAGTATGTGGCTTATCGTCATAGTGCTTGCGGTTGGGATAGGCTTGATGTTATTCGGACGCGACGGAACGGTTCATATCGGTGCGGATGACACGGAGGTGAGGGTTCGGGAGCTGTGTGAGCAAATCGACGGTGTTTTTAATGTTCACGTCATGATAAGATTTGAGGATGATACCGTCAAGGGAATTGCGGTTGTTTGTGATGGCGGTGACAGGGCAGAGGTGAAATTAAAGCTGACAGAGGTTTTGTGCTCGTTATTCAGCATACCTTCGGGCTCGGTCAGCGTTGTCGGCGGAAAATAATACATTTTCGGAATAAAGTTCGCCGGTGGGGCATATGAATGTAACAAACCAACGAGAAAGGGGATCAATATGGACGAAAATATTATGAATCAAACCGAGGAGGAAATCGGTGCAGAGCTTGTCAGTGCAGATGAAGGCGGACGCTTTGCACGAGGTGTCGGCAAGGCACGCGAAATTGCAAAAAAGATAGGAACGAGAAATATCGTTATTGTCTGTTCACTGCTTCTTATCGGTGTGGCGGTGATACTCAATTTTGTGATGTTTGGTGACTCACAGCCGATCGTCGGTGAGGGTGATATGCTCGGCATCGGTATGACGGAAAATGAGAATGACGGTGCATCGGGAGCGGTTGAGGACACTTATTTTGCATCTGCTCAGTTGAGCCGTAAACAGGCACGTGACCAGGCACTTGCGGTTTTGCAGACGGTCGTTGACAGCTCGAGTGCAGACGCAGCATCAAAGGAACAGGCATCGAGCGATATCAGCCGTATTGCATCTGAGATACGTGCCGAGGCTGACATCGAAACGCTCATTAAATCGAAGGGCTTTGAGGATTGCGTCGCAGTTATCGGAGAGGGAAGCGCGAGCATAATTGTCCGCTCGGACGGTTTACTTCCGAATGAGCTCTCGCAGATCAAGGAGATCGTTTACGAGCAGGCTGGAATCGATCCTGTCGAAATCAAGATCATCGAGCAATCAACCTGATGTGCTAAAGTGAACCTTCTTATAAAAAACAAGGGACTGTCCCGTATAAAGACAGTCTCTTTTTTATTCACATAAATGATACCACATATGTAATTATTTTTTAAGTGATTTGTTAAAAAATATTACCGTGTTGATTTATTCATGAAAATATGGTAAAATAATATCAGAGTTGTTTTTTTGAGCGTGAGGAGGAAAAATATGTATTACCGTCAAGGACTTTTAGGGAAGCTTGACCGTAAATTCGGAAGATTCGCGATACGCAATTTAATGATGATACTCGTCGGTGCAATGGGCATTGTTTACGTCATGGATATGATGTTTGCGGCATCGATGAATGTTTCACTTTGGTCAAGACTGATTTTTGACCGTTCTGCCATAATGAACGGTGAGGTGTGGCGTGTTGTAACGTTCCTTTTTCTGCCGCCGTCCTCGTCGGGTATTATATGGACGATCATCTCGCTTTATTTTTATTGGTTTGTCGGCACGTCACTTGAAGAACACTGGGGTGCTTTCGGCTTTAACGCATACTATCTGCTCGGCGCAATAGGTGCGATCGTATCCGGACTTGTCACAGGCTACGCCACCAACACCTATCTTAATTTAACGCTTTTTTTGGCGTTTGCCATTTTGTATCCGCGTTACGAGCTGCGACTGTTTTTCTTTATTCCGATTGAAGCACGTTGGTTTGCGCTCGCAGATATTATTTTGCTTGTATGGATGTTTATTGAAAGCGGATGGCCGCAGCGTATAGCTCTTATTGCGGCAATTATAAATCTGCTCATTTTCTTCACGCCGCATCTTATTGATCACGTCAAAGCGATTTATCGCCGTATCAAGTGGAAACGGAATTTTAAATAGTTACGAATGGAGTCGGTATTATATCGGCTCCTTTTGCGTCATAAAGCTAACTTCAGCCGCGTCAGCGGCAATCGTTCGTCCCGCCAACTGCGTCGGCGTCAGGTGCACCTTTGTTAGTTTGGTGGCGAAGTAAGCGATAAAGTGTATTTTACATCATTAAACACTTTACATTTAAAATAATTTGTGATATACTATAATATGCGAACAAATTTTCTGTGAGGTGAGCATAATGGACAGATTCAAGCTTCATTCTCCATATAAACCGACGGGTGACCAGCCTGCCGCTATAGATAAACTTGCCGCAGGTGTTGATGCAGGCTTAAAGAATCAAACCCTACTTGGCGTAACCGGCTCCGGTAAGACCTTTACTATGGCGAATATTATCGCAAAGGTCAATCGCCCGACACTTGTGCTTGCTCACAACAAGACTCTTGCCGCACAGCTTTGCTCGGAGTTTCGGGAGTTCTTTCCCGAGAATGCGGTGGAATTTTTCGTGTCGTATTACGACTATTATCAGCCTGAGGCCTATATCCCGGGTAAGGATATATATATCGAAAAGGACAGCTCGGTTAACGATGAAATCGATATGCTCCGTCACAGTGCAACAAGCTCACTTTTTGAGCGGCGTGACGTTATAATCGTTTCGAGTGTATCGTGCATATATTCGCTCGGTGATCCTGCCGAGTATCAGTCCATGCTGATCGCACTTCGTCCCGGTATGGTTATGGAGAGGGACGAGCTTACAAAACGGCTCATTTCGATGTCCTATGACCGTAACGACATGAACTTCGTACGTGACAAATTCCGTGTACGCGGTGACGTTGTTGAGGTACGTCCTGCTTCGAGTGGTGACAAGGCGATACGCGTTGAGTTTTTCGGAGACGAGATCGAACGTATTTCCGAGATAAACACTGTTACAGGTGAGCTTCTTCGTACGCTATCCTATGTGGCGATATATCCTGCGACGCACTATGCCGTTTCGGATGAACGCCGTGAAGCTGCACTTCGTGAGATCGAGGACGAGCTTGTCGAGCGTGTCGATTTCTTCCGCTCGCAGAATAAGTTACTTGAAGCACAGCGTATTGAGGAGCGTACACGTTACGATCTTGAAATGCTGCGTGAGATCGGCTTCTGTTCGGGCGTCGAAAACTATTCCCGTGTTATGGCAGGACGTGAACCCGGCTCGACTCCGTATACGCTGCTTGACTATTTCCCGAAGGATTTTCTCCTCTTTGTTGACGAGTCGCACGTAACGCTTCCGCAGGTTAAGGGTATGAGCGGCGGTGACCGTGCGAGAAAGAAAAATCTCGTTGAGTTCGGCTTCAGATTGCCGTCTGCGTTTGACAATAGACCTCTTTTCTTTGATGAATTTGAATCGAAGCTGAATCAGACGATATTCGTCAGCGCAACGCCGTCGGATTATGAGAAAAGTCACTCTGCACAGACGGTTGAGCAGATCATACGTCCGACGGGATTGCTCGATCCCGAGGTTGAGGTGAGACCTGTTGAGGGACAGATCGACGATCTTATCGGTGAAATCCATGCAAGAGCAGAGCGTGGTGAGCGTGTACTTGTGACAACGCTGACAAAGAAGATGGCGGAGGACTTAACGGAATACCTCGAAATGAACTTAATCAAGGTCAAGTACATCCACCACACGATTGAAACGATGGAGCGAAGCGAGATAATACGCGATCTGCGCCTTGGTGTTTTCGACGTGCTTGTCGGAATCAACCTGCTTCGTGAGGGACTTGACATTCCCGAGGTGTCGCTCGTTGCGATACTTGATGCGGACAAGGAGGGCTTCCTTCGCTCAGAGACCTCGCTTATACAGACGATCGGACGTGCCGCACGTAATTCGGACGGTAAGGTTATAATGTACGCCGATTCGGTGACTCGCTCGATGAAGGCGGCTATTGATGAAACCAACCGCCGACGTGAGCTTCAGAAGGCATACAACGAGGCAAACGGCATCACTCCGCAGACCATCAAAAAGAGTGTGCGTGACCTTATCGAGATCGGCAAAAAGGAAGCCGAGGCAGCACCCGAAAAGAAATACAAGGATGCACTGCGCGACAAAAAGAAGCTTTCGGCAGACGAAAGGTCGGCGCTTATCGACGAGCTTACCGCGGAAATGAAAGCGGCGGCGAAGAAGCTCGAATTTGAGCGTGCGGCATACCTGCGCGATAAGATAAAAAATTTACAGGGAATATAACCCTGATAGGAGAAAAATAAATGGCAGATTTAGTAATGCGCGGCGTTCGCGTACACAACTTAAAGGATGTTGACCTGACGATCCCACGCGACAAGCTGGTCGTTTTCACGGGACTTTCGGGCTCGGGAAAATCTTCACTTGCGTTTGACACGATCTACGCCGAGGGACACAGACGCTTTGTTGAATCGCTGTCGAGCTATGCGAGAATGTTTTTAGGTCAGCTTGATAAGCCCGATCTTGACTCTATTGAGGGACTTTCGCCAGCGATCTCGATTGATCAGAAAACAACGTCAAAGAACCCTCGCTCCACTGTCGGAACGGTTACGGAAATATACGACTATCTGCGCCTTTTGTATGCACGTGTCGGTATCCCTCACTGTCCCGTTTGCGGAAAGGAGATACGTCAGCAGACGGTTGACCAGATCATTGACCGTATCATGACGCTTCCCGAGGGTACACGCTTTATGGTACTTGCACCGATGGTACGCGGTAAAAAGGGTATGCACGAGAAGATCTTCGAGGACGCGAAAAAGAGCGGTTACGTCCGTGTACGTGTTGACGGCTCGATGTATGACCTCGGCGAGGAAATAAAGCTTGACAAAAATATCAAGCACACGGTTGAAATTGTCGTTGACCGTCTTGTACGCCGCGAGGATATGCGCTCACGTCTTGCAGATTCGGTTGAAACAGCACTTGCGCTGACGGACGGTAACCTTGTTGTGTCTGTTGTGCTTCGTGACGGCGAGGTTTTTGACGGAGATGTGGAGATGTCATTTTCGCAGAGCTATGCTTGTGAAGAGCACGGTATAAGCGTTGGTGAGCTTTCGCCGAGAATGTTCTCGTTCAATAATCCTTTCGGTGCGTGTGAAAAATGCGCCGGACTCGGTGAGATGCGTATCGTTTCTGCGGAAAAGGTCGTGCCCGATAAGTCGCTTTCACTGCGTGAGGGTGCGATACAGGTCAACGGCTTCAAGTCGCTTGAGGAGCAGAGCTGGAACGGCCCCCTTTTTGAGGCAGTCGGCAAAAAACACGGTTTCACGCTCGATATGCCGCTCACAGAATATACGGACAAGCAGCTGAAGATTTTGCTTTACGGCTCGGGCAACGAGGTTTATGAGATAACGCGTTACTGGGAGGGTGTTGCAAGAAATCAGAGAGTTAAATTTGACGGCGTTATCGGTATGATACAGCAGCGTTTTGATCAGTCACAGCATGAATATTACGAGGAGTTTATCGAGGACGTGCCGTGTCCCGAATGTCACGGAAAGCGTCTTAATCCGATGTCGCTCGCGGTTACTGTCGGCGGTATCAACATTGACGAATTCTGCCGTATGTCGGTTACAAAGGCGCTTGAATTTGTAAATTCGCTCACCTTCACCGAGATGGAAATGACGATCGCGAAGGAGATAATCAAGGAGATAAAATCGAGGCTCGGCTTCCTTGAGAGTGTCGGACTTGAATATCTCACGCTCGCACGTAAAGCCGGCACACTTTCGGGCGGTGAGGCACAGCGAATCAGACTTGCGACACAGATAGGCTCGTCGCTGATGGGCGTGCTTTATATCCTTGATGAGCCGAGCATCGGTTTACATCAGCGTGACAATTCAAAGCTTATTGCAACGCTCAAGCGTTTGAGAGATGCCGGAAACAGCCTTATCGTTGTCGAGCATGACGAGGAAACTATGGAGTCCTCAGATTATATTGTTGATATCGGTCCGGGCGCAGGTATACACGGTGGTAAGATTGTTGCCGCAGGTACGCCGGACGAGATCAAGGCGCATCCCGATTCAATAACCGGTGCATATTTATCGGGCAGGGAAAAGATAGCAGTTCCGGCACTGCGACGTTCGGGTAACGGTAAATTCTTAAAGGTTATCGGTGCGGCACAGAACAATCTGAAAAACATAGATGTTTCGATACCGCTCGGACTTTTCTGCTGTGTTACGGGAGTTTCGGGCTCGGGCAAATCGTCGCTTGTCAATTCTATACTTTATCAGAAGCTTGCACATGAGCTCAACCGTGCACACACCTATCCGGGTAAGCACAAAAAAATCGAGGGCATCGACAACCTCGACAAGATAATCGCCATTGACCAGAGTCCCATAGGACGTACACCGCGTTCCAATCCCGCAACGTACACGGGACTTTTCACTGATATCCGCGAGCTTTTCGCCAAAACAACGGACGCAAAGATGCGTGGCTACAATTCGGGACGCTTCTCGTTTAACGTAAAGGGCGGACGGTGTGAGGCGTGTGAGGGTGACGGCGTGAAGTGTATAGAGATGCACTTTTTGCCCGATGTTTACGTCACCTGCGATGTTTGTAAGGGCAAGCGTTACAACCGTGATACGCTCGAGGTCAAATACAAGGGCAAAAATATTTCGGATGTTCTTGAGATGACCGCCGAGGAGGGACTCGAATTCTTTAAGGATCTGCCGAGGCTTGCACGTAAACTGCAGACGATCTGTGACGTTGGACTTGGTTACATCAAGATAGGTCAGTCGTCAACGACACTTTCGGGCGGTGAGGCACAGAGAGTGAAGCTTGCGACAGAGCTTGCAAAGCGTTCAACGGGCAAAACCATATACATCCTTGACGAGCCGACAACCGGACTTCACATGGCGGATGTAAAGAAGCTTATCGAGGTGCTTCAGCGTCTTGTTGATGCAGGTAACACGGTGCTTGTTATCGAGCACAATCTCGACATGATAAAAACTGCCGATTATATTATTGACCTCGGTCCCGAGGGTGGTGACGGTGGCGGCGAGATCGTTGCAGTGGGTACTCCCGAGGAGGTTTCAGAGTGTACGAAGTCGTACACGGGACAGTATCTTAAAAAGATGCTTAAAAAGAAATAATATCAAATGAGCTGTCTCTTAAAGCGAGGCAGCTTTTTTAAAGCTTACACAAAACTAACTTCAGCCGCGTTAGCGGCGTTATAACAGCGAAAGAAGCAATGAAGCCACTGAGCCGCCGATGCAACTGGCGGCGGACGAACGGTCACAGCTAACAAAGCGAATTGTGAGCCTGCGAACTGAGCGCGAATCGAGCTTCCGCAAGGAAGGGTGGGAGAGCTCGAGAACACTCGCAGAAGGCGATGTGTTGTGGAACACCTGTGCAACTGGTGTCCATCCCTCTCGAATGACACGATGCTCGAAGCAGTACACTTCGAAGAAAGCTTTCTTTCGCTTTTTAGGCAAAAAGTAACTTTTATCCCTGCAATACAAAGATACATTAAATCTCTTTGTGTTGCGCTTCGAACTTCGCGTAAGTTCGAGGGACATAGGAACCAGCTCGCCGCAGTTTCCTATTTCCCTCGAGCTCCCTTTTGCACCT
>JAFTTS010000103.1 GCA_017466685.1 Clostridia bacterium | reverse complement strand
CACTTCTATAATAACGAACGTATTCAACTCAAAACAAAACTGACACCACTCGAAAAGCGATGTCAGTTCGTTGCTTAAATTTTAATATCTTCTGCCATTAAGGCTGTTTTTGTGCTGTCCGTACAATTTGGGGCTGTTCAGTGACAAAACAAGAAATTTTAAATAGTATTTCCTCTTTGAATAAGGACGGGCAAAAATATAAAATAACCGTCGATGGCGATAAGATCGTCACAGAGGTAAAATGGATGGACGCCGTTCTCTTTTCTCCATCAGCAGTTACGGATGAGATGAGAGAATTCAAATTCATCGTGCAGGTGAATGATGACGGTACATGGTCGGAAATCGATGAATCAAAGCAGGTTTCCAAAAGGATCGGCGCGGGCGGACTCAGCATGAATTACAGCAGCTTCCGCGGAAAACAGATCAGCTTCAATAAAACCGTTGCCATAGGAAAAAATCGCGATGACGCAGAGGTTGGAATTGTCAATATAACATTCAATTCCGAAGAATATAAAAAGCCGGTCCGTGATTATCTCACAGCAAACGGCTTCAAAAAAGAAAGCAAAGGCTTTTTCAAGAGGCTTTTCAAAAAATAATATCTTAAAGGAGAAAATCAAAATGTTAAAAAGAAAATCAGTCGCTGTCGTTATGTTAATTGTATCGCTTATACTCCTGCTGTCCGCTTGCACAAGCGATAAAACCGCAAAAACCGCTGACGAATTCACCACTCTTATGGAGGGAAAAGGGTTCACCGTCCTGGATGTAACCGAGGATACAGAAACAAACGGTCTTGCAAACGCTGTACTTATTGCCATGAATGATAATTATCAGATTGAATTTTATGATTTGATCGATAACGAATCCGGTGAAGGTGTTTTCTATAATAATCAGGATATCTTCGACAGCGCAAACTCGGTTAAAACCATGTCAACCGAAGTTTCAACATCAAATTACAACTATTATTCGTTCACCGGCGGAGACGAATTTTATCTGATCGCGAGAATCGACAATACCATGCTTTACTGCGTGGCGGCAAAAGATTATAAAACCGAGATCAAGGATATAGTCAAAGAGCTCGGATATTGAAACAAAAATATGAAGCTTCGGTGTAAAAGCATCGGAGCTTTTTTCTCGCCGTCACTTGATTTTACGTGCCGACTGTGGTACAATAATAATATATCAAACACAAGCGAGGCAAATTATGACCGCAAATTACCACACTCACACCGCACGGTGTCATCACGCAACAGGCACCGAGCGAGAATATATTGAAACCGCAATCATGCGCGGACTTAAACTGCTCGGCTTTTCCGATCACTGTCCTCAGTTTTTCCCGACGGACGATTATTATTCCCATTTCCGTATGCGTCCCGAGGAAACGGACGGGTATATCAAAACACTGACCGAGCTTCGCCATGAGTACCGCGATGACATTGACATAAAAATCGGCTTTGAGGTCGAATATTACCCTGAAATTTTCGATAAGTTACTTGACTTTCTTCGTCCGTACAATCTTGACTATATTATCCTCGGTCAGCATTTTATAAACAACGAATACGACACGTACGAACATTCAACGGGTAAAAATCACACCGCCGAACAGCTCAAAATTTATACAAGTCAAACACTCGAGGCGATGAGGGCAGGCAAATTCACCTATGTCGCACACCCGGACGTTTTCTATTTCGATGGGGAAGAAAAGCTTTACGAATCGGAAATGCGACGACTCTGTGAGGGAGCAAAAACGCTCGGCATACCGCTCGAGGTGAACTTTCTCGGACTCTCCGAGGGACGCCACTATCCGAGCGAGAGATTTTACCGTATCGCCCGTGAGGTCGGCTGTGACTTTGTTTTCGGCTGTGATGCACACAGTCCCGATGCCGTCATGAATGAGGACACATACAAAAAAGTCTGCGATTTCGCAAAAAAGCTTGATATTACACCGCTTGAGCGTATCGATCTTGTAAAAATATAACCTTGAACCGGCTCTGTTGGGTCGGTTTTACCTTTTAAAAAAGCTTATAAACAAAAAAAGCTGTCTGCGTTTTTAATTGCAAACAGCTCATTTTTTATTCTTTTATTTCATCATTGATACGGCTTCCGTCAGCAAGTAAAGACTCCAATTTCTCCGTGTCACCTGACTTCATCGCATCCGCGTATTCGAGAAGATTTTTCGCAAGCAGCTCAATTTCGGGAACCAGCATATCACGGTTATCCATGAAAAGCTCACTCCACATCTTCGCGTTAAGATGCGCAACTCGCGTCAGATCACGAAAACTGCCTGCCGAATATCCCTTGTGACGGCGTGCCGTGGGACTTTTTACATATGCATTCGACAATACGTGTGCAAGCTGTGAGGTGTAAGCGATTATCTCGTCGTGATCCTTTGCCGAAGTCACGCTGACCGATGCAAATCCGACCGATTTGAAAAATTTCACGGCAAAATCGAGACGGTCAACATCAATATCAGACTGCGGCACAAGTATCATCGGTGCATTTTTGTAAAGGTTCTCACGTGATGCGGTAAATCCCGAGAACTGTGTACCCGCCATGGGATGTCCGCCGATAAAGGTAAAACCGTACTTCTCGGCAGCCGCAAAGCCTGCTTCACAAACAACACGCTTAACACCGCCAAGATCGAAAACATACTTCCCTTTTCCGATCTCATGTGCATGATTTTCTATAAAATCGACACTCGCATCGGGATACGCCGCAAGCACGATTACATCAAATTCGCCGAGCGACGGCAGAGTGTCACCAGCCTCGTCACAAGCACCGACAAGCACCGCCTTACGCGCAGAATTTATGTCAACGTCGCAACCGTAAACATAATGCTCGGTGTAAAATTTCAGCGCACGTGCGAACGAGCCGCCGATAAGTCCAAGTCCGCAGACAAGTATTTTCATTGTAGTTCCTTCTTTATTTTAAATTTACTTAATTTTTGCAAGCTTAGCAGCAGCGGCAACCATGACCTCCTCACGCTCATCATAGTGAACATACTCACCCTCGATAAGCTGATACTGTTCATGTCCCTTGCCTGCGAAAAGTATGCAGTCACCGTCGCGTGCATTGTCTATCGCATAACGCACGGCATCACGGCGGTCAACAAACGTCACATACGGACAGGATGTCGCCGCGACACTCTTTTCAATGTCCGCAATTATCTCCTGCGGCGGTTCATGATCGGGGTTGTCACTCGTTATAATACAGAAATCCGCAAGCGATGACACAACCTCGCCAAGCTCACTTCGACGCTGTTTTGTACGTCCGCCAACCGAACCGAACAGCACAACAAGACGCGTCGGCTGATAACGGCGTATCGTTTCAAGTGCTGCACGCATGGAAAGCTCATTGTGTGCATAGTCGATTATCGTCACGGCAGTCGGGAGCGCATCAACTATCTCAAAGCGTCCGCGAACTGTAGCCGCCGCAAGTGCCTCACGGATGACGTCCGATTTTATCTGCATACGCTCGGCAACCGCAATCGCCGCAAGCGCATTGTATACATTAAATTCACCCGGCATACGAAGCTCATATTCGGTTTCGCCCAAAAGGCTTTTGCAGACGAAACGTGAACCGAGTGTATTTTCGCTTTTGTGTATCTTTATGTCACGTGCACTTATATCGTGCGGCAGATCGGGATTCACACCGAATGTGGTGTTTATAGACCTCGCCGAACGAAGCATATCCGTGTAGTGTGAGTCGTCCGAATTGAATATGCCATATCTGCACTGCGAGAAAAGTGCCGCTTTACATTCCATATAATGCTCAAACGTCGGATGCTCAACGCCGCCGATGTGGTCGGGAGAAAGATTCGTGAAAACACCGATGTGGAAATGTATACCTGCCACGCGGCGCATATACATCGCCTGACTCGAAACCTCCATAACAACGCAGGCAACACCCTTTGTAACCATCTCGCGAAATGCCTTGTGAAGCTCATAGCTCTCGGGTGTGGTGTTCTTCGTCGGCGTATGCTCGCCATTGATAACTATACCCGTCGTTCCGATGTACGCTGTGTTAATGCCACCCTTACAGAGTATATCCGCAATAAGTGATGCAGTAGTGGTCTTTCCCTTAGTGCCCGTAACACCGATAACTGCAAGTGAACGTGCGGGATATTCAAAAAATGCCGCCGAAGCATATGCAAGACCTGCACGCGTGTCAGAAACAACTATCTGAATTGCATCAGACGGCAACTCGAGTTCTCTTTCCACCA
Source organism: Clostridia bacterium (assembly GCA_017466685.1). GTDB lineage: Bacteria > Bacillota > Clostridia > Oscillospirales > CAG-272 > Flemingiibacterium. Next base: position 55,843 of record JAFTTS010000103.1, on the reverse strand, counting down.
TGAATACACGGCAGCCCATAGAATATGCACCCGAAGCAAAATTGTGACCGTCCGCAGCCGCACCGACGAGACAAACAAACATCGTCCCTATGACGGCCTTTCTTGAATCGTACACGATATCGGTAACCGAAATTTCATCGACAAGTGCGACATCCGCGTTTACCGAATAATCAATATCAGCAAGAATTTGTTTTAACAGCATCAAAAAGAAATCTCCTTTTGTCAGTCGAAAATAGTTTTCTTACCACAAGCTTTAATGGTTGAAATTGCAAGACAATCCAGCGAATCAACATAAAAATCGCCGAGATTTTCGTTTTTCTTGATAAGCGACAGCTCCGTACAGCCGAGGATAAGCCTCTCACATCCACGCTCACGCAGACTGTACGCCGCAGCATAAAAGCTCTCCATATCGGCAGGCTTACCGCATTTTATCTCGGAATAAATAATATCCATTATGCGAGCCTGGTTTTTCTCATCGGGAACGATACACTCAATGCCGTGTCGCTCACAGTATTTCTGATATGTATTTGAATTAACCGTACCGTCCGTCGCAAGCAGTCCGAAGCGTTTTACTCCCTGCTCTTTAAGCGTTTTTACGGATTCCTCGATGATATTGAGTATCGGAACGTCGATCTCCGAGGCAAGGCGATCATAGAAATAATGCGCGGTGTTGCATGGTATCGCTATAACATCCGCACCGAACTCCACCAAACGCTTTGCATCGGGAATCATCTTGTCAAGTGGATCCTCGTCCGATTTGCCCGTTATAAACGCGGTGCGGTCGGCGGTCGTCGCACGGCTCGAGATCACGATATCAATATGATCCTGGTCACGTTCAGCCTTTGTGAACGATGTGACAAGCTCATAGAAATATACGGTCGACATCGGTCCGAGTCCGCCGAGAATACCGAGAACCTTTGCGTTATTACTCTTTTCCATAATATTTTTTAAACTTTCCGTAATGATTGTAGCCATGCATCAAAAGGAAGAATACACGGCGCGGATTCATGAACGTGTCAGGTCTGTACCAAAGAGATGCGTGTGCCTTTTTCGCCTTTGCAAGAGCCTTTGCACGCTTCACCGATTCGGCGTCACGACAGTATTCGTAAACGACACCCTTGGGAATACTGTGCCAGAGAACCTCATTGTCGCAGTAATAGGTCTCGCCGAGATCTTTATTCAAAACAAGGTCATCGACAATGTAACGTGCGACGTTGCAGCCTGCACTTGTAACGTAATTGTTACTGCGTCCGAGACGGAGATTTATCTCAAACGCACGGAATGTACCGTCACGCTCATCATACTTGATATCAAAATTCGAATAACCGACAAAGCCGATCTCCTCAAGATAAGCCTTAAACTTTTCCATCAAGGGACGATCAAGCTCGGTTATTATCGCGCAGTGGTTTCCGAGTCCCTTCGGCGTATGCTCCTCAAGCAGAACGTGACCGAGACACATCATTTTAACCTTACCGTTTTTGTCCGAATACGCGGTCAGAACACGCATATTGGAGTCATCGCCGGGAATCATGTCCTGGAGTATTATCTTCTCGGGATATCCTGCCTCATAGATTCGCTCGATGATAATCTTCGCCTCAAGCGCACTCGATGCCGTATATACCTTTTTCATTCCATCAAAAGGATGCTTCCAATAGGGCGCACTCGCAGAGGGCTTAACTATGATAGGATAGTTAAATCCAAGCACCGATTCATCAAGCGAGGTGTCAAGCTCGGTTTCACGAGTTACTATCGCAGTTTTCGGATAAAGAATACCGTGACGGTCACAGTCCTCATAGAAATTCGCCTTATAAGCAAGACGCTCGAAAAGCTCCGGTCCGATATACGGAACAATGTAACGCGGACGCAAACGATCTCCGTGGTGAATGAGCATATCAGCGTAATCGTCCGTACAGCCGAACGCAATAAGAGTTGCACCCTCATGCTCATCTGCGAATTTAAGGAGAGTTTCAATCATCACGTCAGGCTCATCAAGCTTTTCGACTGCGGTGAATTTTATGATACGTGTATAATTTGACGCACCTATCGCATAGCGTCCGAACGCATACGATTTGACTCCGTATTCCTCGTGAAATGCACGTGCGACGTTATAACAGTTAAGATCCGCGCCGAGCAGTACGGGAATTATATTTTGACTTTCCATTTTTACCTCTATACTATGTCGTAAATTCTGAAATCATGCTTCGTTTACAAAGAAACGACGATACCAGGTTAAGAAAACGTAAACCGTCCAGATACGGCGACCGTTGTTTGCCTTACCCGATTTGTGTTCATCAAGCAGTGCAATAAGCTTTCCCGTGTCGAAAAATTCCTTTGCCTCGTCGCTCGTAAATTCAGCCTTGACAAGATTATAATATTTATCCTCAGCAAGCCAATACCGTATCGGAACGGGAAATCCCATTTTCTTGCGGTCTGCCCATTCATCGGGGAGAGTACGGTTAGCAGCCTTACGGAAGATGTATTTCGTGTTTTTGCCGTTGATCTTGTATTCATGCGGCAGTGCCTGTGCCTGCTCCATAACCTTTTTGTCAAGGAACGGAACACGGAGCTCAAGCGAGCTTGCCATGCTCATTTTGTCGGCCTTCAAAAGTATATCACCCGGCAGCCAGAGATTAAGATCAAGATACTGCTTTTTATCAAGCTCACTCTTGCCCTTGACTCTCGCATATATCGGAGCTGTGACCTCTTTGACGGACGGACCGACACGGTATTCGGGAGTGAGCACACGGACGGCATCCTTTTCATCCCAGACCATCGCCTGACCGATGAAATAATCCTCGGGGTTTCCGCTTGACTTTATAATAAGATCATGCCCCTTGAAATAGGGTAACTTCTTCGCAAGCGCCGCCGCCGCGACACGTATGAACTTCGGCAAACGCTTGTATTTTTTCATAACGCCGGCTTCGTCATACCATTCGTATCCTGCGTAGATCTCGTCTGCACCCTCGCCTGAAAGTACGACCGTTACGTGCTCCTTTGCGAGTCTTGCAAGGAAATAAAGCGGCAGACATGAGGGGTTCGACTGCGGCTCGTCCATGTAGTATTGTATATCCGAGAGATTGTCAAAACACTCGTCTGCAGTAATCAGCTTGCGGTAATTTTCGATACCGAGCTTGTCCGAGAGCTCCTTTGCATAATCGGTCTCGTTGAACTTATCGTAATCAAAGCCGACGGAAAAGGTCTTATCGGGCATGAGACAAGCGGTGATATAGCTCGAATCAACACCGCCCGACAGGAACGAGCCTACCTTAACATCGCTGATACGGTGCGCCTCAACAGATTCGTGTACAGCGCGGTCAATTTCGTCAACGTAACGCTCAAAATCGCCCGAAACCTCTGTGAAATCAGCATCCCAATAACGTGCGGTCTCAATGACATCATCACCGCCAAGCTTCAAGGTAAAGCTGTGTGCCGGAGGAAGCTTGTAAACGCCCTCGAAGAAGGTTTCATCAAGTGAGGAATACTGAAATGTAAGATAGGGACGAAGCGCCTTTTTGTTGAGCTTCTTTTGGAACTTCGGATGCTCAAGAAACGCCTTTATTTCCGAGCCGAAGATATAGTCGCCATCCTCGGTGCGGTAATAATAAAACGGCTTGATACCGAAAATATCACGTGCACCGTAAAGGATACCCTTTTTCATATCGTAAATAACGAACGCATACATTCCGCGAAGATGCTCGGCGAGCTTGTCACCCCATTTTTCGTAACCGTGAACGAGCACTTCGGTATCCGTGTCGGTTTTGAAAACGTGACCGTCTTTAGTTAACTCCTCGCGAAGCTCCATAAAGTTATAAGTCTCGCCGTTATAAACGATAACTATACTTCCGTCCTCGTTGTATATAGGCTGTGAACCGCCGCCAAGGTCGATTATCGATAAACGCCGAAAGCCGAGCGCGACCTCGTCAGAGATAAATTCGCCCTCGGAATCGGGACCGCGATGAATAATGCGTCCCATCATTTTATTAAGTATTTCTTTTTTATTTTCGAGCTTTCCGGAAAAGCCCACAAATCCACACATGATGTTTCTCCTGTCGGATAGATTTTTTGTTTTGGAGTTTAAATATCAATCGTTATATTATATCACAAAAAAACGCAAAAATAAAGGGGTAAACGGTAAATTCCTCTATAAAACGGAAATTATTCTTCCCCGTCGGAATAAACCGTTAGCTTCGATTCCTTGTAACCGTCAATGCCCGAGCGTTGAAGTGCGCCGAAAATACGGTGACGCAAGCCCTTGTTATTTCGCTCAAGCGACGAAAGAAGCTGCTTCATTGACTCACGCTCGGTGTTCTTGTCGGCAGGACAAGGCGACTCGATAACGGGAAGCGGATGACGGTTCACGAAATAACGCACGTCCTTTTCCTGTGCATAGATCATCGGACGTATCATCGTCAGATCCTTTCGCGAAAGATAAGTAACAGGCGAGAAAGAACCGAGTCTGCCCTCGTAAAAAAGATTGAGCATAAAAGTCTCAACAACGTCATCGAAATGGTGACCGAGAGCAAGCTTATTACATCCCTGACGTTTACATTCATCGTGAAGCGCACCGCGGCGCATCTTTGCACAGAGTCCGCAGGGATTCTTCTCTTTTCTCACGTCAAAAACGATACGGCTTATCTGCGTCGGAACAATGACAAACGGCACGTCTATGGTGCTGCAAAGCTCGGCTATCGGCGAAAAATCCACGCCTTCAAAACCCATGTCAACCGTTATTGCGACAAGACTGAATTTTTTCGGATAAAATCTGCGAAGCTCGGCAAGTGCAAGTAAAAGCGTCAGCGAGTCTTTACCTGCCGAAACGCCGACACCTATTTTATCGCCGTCCTCGATCATGGAGTAGTCATCGACCGCACGGCGTGTAAAGCTCAGTATTCGTTGAATTTCTTTCATATTATCAAGCTCACTTTGAATATACTGTATAAATCATATTTTGGAGGTACATATGCCAAAGGTATTTATAGATCAGGGACACAATCCGCAAAACCCCAACGCAGGAGCGGAAGGAAACGGTCTGCGCGAACAGGACATAACCTATGAGATCGGCACCATCCTCGCAGGACTTTTAAATAACAATCCCGATTTCGAAGCACGTCTTTCACGTAATTCGCCAACCGAACAGATCGGCACGTCAAACGCTTCGAGTCTCTCACAGCGTGTACGTGAAGCAAACGAATGGGGAGCTGACATTTTTTTAAGCCTGCACACAAACGCATATACAAACCCATCCGCAACGGGCGTCGAAGCATATGCATACCGCGTCGGCAGTGACGGCTTCCGTCTTGGAGAGGATGTTGTCGAACAGCTTTCGCTCATTACGGGACTTAATAACCGTGGCACATTTGCCCGTCCGTCTCTTTATGTTCTCCGTCGCACCGGGATGCCTGCCGCACTTATCGAGATGGGATATATCACCAATCCGAACGACGCGGCACTGATGTCTGAACAGCCCGAGCTTTTTGCACTCGGAATATACAACGGCATATTGGAGTATTTTGGTATGTAAGTTTCTTCCGTATGTGGATAATAATAAACTCATAAAGAAAAAATCCGGAGCGAAAAAATGTCGAAGCAAAATTTCAAATCCACATACAAAGAAAATGCCGCATATCTCGACTCGGTGTTCGGAATCGGTAAAAATTACGATTTTGTCGGACGTGAACGTATCTTTGCGGGACACAGAGCGAAGTTTTATTTCATAGACGGCTTTGCCAACAGCGCAGTGCTTGACCGTCTTTTCATATATCTCGCGGAGCTTCCCGAGATCAATACAATAAACGATGCCGAAAATTTCGCCGCACGTCATATGCCGCACACAGAGGCAACAGTACAGCGTGACCTCGATCAGTTCATATACGCCGTCATGAGCGGTACAGTCGGAATAATCATAGACTCCATCGACTCGGTCGGCATAACGATCGACACCAGGATCTATCCGATGCGAAGCGTGAGTCAATCGGAAAATGACCGTGTACTTCGCGGCGCACACGACAGCTTCACCGAAACAATAAAACAAAATTCCACGCTCATCCGCCGCCGTATACGCGATCCGAGGCTGACGTTTGAGCGTATCACTCTCGGTGAAATCTCGAAAACCGATGTCGTTGTTTCGTATATAGACGGCAAAGCGGATTCGGAATATGTTAAAGAATTGATTGCTAAAATAAAGTCGGTAAAAGCAGACGCATTGACTCTCGGGCAGCAAAGCCTTGCGGAATGTCTGCTGCACCAGGGATGGTACGATCCTTTCCCAAAATTCCGTTATACGGAGCGTCCCGACAATGCCGCCGCACATCTGCTTGAGGGAAGCGTTATAATCCTGACGGACACCTCTCCCGAAGCAATGATACTCCCAACCTGCCTGCTTGATTTCATGGAGGACACAAACGACTATTATCTTCCACCATTCACAGGCTCATATCTGCGAATTTTACGTTATCTCGTCTTTGCGCTGACGCTTCTTTTAACTCCGACGTGGTATCTGCTCATCACCCATGTTGAATGGATTCCCGAATGGCTTAATTTCATCCTTGTTGACATGGAATGTAATATGCCGATCCTTTTGCAGCTTTATATAGTGGAGCTGGCACTCGACGGACTCAAGCTTGCCTCAATGAACACGCCGAACTCATTAAACAGCACCTTCGGAGTGGTCGGCGGACTGATACTCGGCGATTTCGCGGTACAGATCGGATGGTTTGTCCCCGAGGTGATCGTATATATGGCGTTTGTGGCGATCGCGAACTTCTCGCAGTCAAGTTATGAGCTCGGTTACGCGTTCAAATTCATGCGTATTCTGCTCCTGACCACAACCGCGATAGGCGGACTTATCGGTTATATACTCGGAATCGTCCTGATTGTAACCCTCGCCGCCTGCAACAAGACCGTAAACGGCAAGCGCAACTATCTCTATCCGCTGATTCCGTTTAACGCCAAGGTTTTAAAGCGTCACCTTGTCCGCGAACGACTTCGCACACATGATAAGTCGAAACGATAAACCGCTCAGCGAATCTCGGTGCTTTCCTTCATAGCTTCGGTGCAGATCTGGAAGAAGGTTTTTCCGCGGTTTACGCGAAGCTCCTCGCCTGCTTCACTGTAAAGCTTGACGGGAGTATCTTCGGTTGCCTTTTCCCAGGTGATCTTCTCATATTTTCCGCCGTAGAGGTAATATCCCTCGCCGCTTCCGGTTGTTGTAACGTCCATGTGATTGTATGAATCATTTGTGCTTACGGTCGGGCAATAGAGGACGATTATATTGTCAAACGAGATCTGCACTCCGGCGGTGTTGTCCATGTGCTTGTCGCCGAGGAACTGGAAGCGGTAGTAAACACCCTCTGCCGCGTTGTATTCAAAATAAGGCTGATGCGAATAGGAATAAACAACCTTGAGATAAGATGCATCTCCGCCCTCGGGAACACGGGGAGAATCGTAAGGAACAAAATCGAGCGGAGAATCGAAATCCTCTGCAAGCTCGGTGTTGTATTTCTTATATTCAAGTCCGGCAACGATCTTTTCACCTGTTGTCATAAGACTGTGCTCATAACCCATGTTGCTCATTCTCCAGCTGTCACGGTAGAAGCATTTATAGGAGATCGCATTATCGTTAACACCGTCGAGATTGTTGACGCCGCGATCACGGATTTCCCTATACGCCTGCGTACTTCCGCCTGCGTGCATATAGATCGCATTGTGATTTGCGGCGAAATCGAGATAATATTCACGAGACGAACGTACCGAGCCGACAACGGGCAGGTTCTCGTAATCGGAAACTACCATCATAAGACGTGTCTGACCGCCCTCAACGATACATTCATACATGATATCCGCATACGAAATACCCTCTTGTGGCGTTGCAACCTTGATGTTATTTATCATGATCGCAAGCGGACGGCGGTTTTCGTAGTCGACCTCGGCTTCAAGACCGGTCAGCGGATTGATTATTTCCGGTTCATTAAGATCGGGAGCTTCGGTCGTTTCCGGCTCGGGCTCTGTCTCGGGTTCGGCAGTTGTTTCAGAGGTTTCCGGAGGAGCAACGGTCACAACGTCAAACGGCCCGTTATCCGATGCCTCGGTATCATTTCCGGTCTCTGCCTCACCGCAGGATGCAGCCAGGAGCATTTGCGAAAGGAGCATAAAGCAAAGTATATTTTTTATTTTATTCGATTTCATTTTGTACCTCACAAAAAGTGTATTTTCAAAAAATCTTTACCTAAATATTATACTCCAAAATACGTACATTGTCAATCATTATATGCAAAAGAGGAAAAATTAAGCCGTAAATTTTAATTTTATTAATATAATTTACAATTTATATGTATAATTAACTGAAAAAATATGCTAAAATTTATGTAGTAATTATATCATACAGGAGGAACGACGATGAGCATACTCGATAAAGATAAATATATAATGTATCGCGGCAAACCGCTTGTTCGCGAGGGAAATCAGATCTGCTACGGAAATATGGATGACAAATACATCCTCTTTCTCGGAATAATGTCAACAAAAAAAGTCGGCGACAAGGAGGTCCCCGATCAGGTACTCGTTCAGATCCAGAGTACAGAGGATAAAAAGGTTGTGAAGTTCGATATGAAAAAAGGACTTTACGATGCATTTGAATACGGAGTCATCTGGCTCGAAACAGAGCTTCGCAAGGCATAAAATAAGGCATCGGCGTGAAATATCGTCGATGTTTTTTTGTGGGAACGTATACCGTTGTTTGTTGCACTAACGCTTGTGCACTGCGGCGAGAAAAGTTAGATTTGAGTAGCGAGACAGTGTATAAAGCGAAACGAAGCTTACGGCTCCGGCTAACATTAACTGCCGTAAAGAAGCAAGGAGCAGAGCCGCCCTCGTAAGGTGGCGGCACGAACGGTAACAGTATCAAAGCGAATTGGAGCGAAGCGACTGAGCGCAACCCGGGCGTAACAAAGGAAAGAGGGGGAGCTCGAGGGGGACGGAAACCTTCGCGTCAGCGTTGGTGTCTGTCCCCTTCGAAATTACGCGAAGTTCGAAGCGGTGCGCTTTGCCCTCTCCGACTCGCTTCGCTCGCCACCTCTCCCAGAGGACGAGGCTTAAAATTAGACTGTGCCTTTCAAGCTTTACGCAAAGTACGAAGCATCAACCCGAACAAAAAGGAGCCGTTCACGAAAAACAGCTCCGATTTTTATTATTCTTCGTCAGGGATAAGCGTCACCTTAGCCATAACAACATCCTTCACGGGCTTGTCACGCATATCGGTGTCAACGCCGGCAATGAGTTCAACAACACCCATACCCTCTGTAACAACGCCGAAAGCCGCATACTCACCGTCAAGATAGGTCGAATCCTCTTCAACGATAAAGAACTGCGAGCTCGCACTGTCCTTGATCATGGAGCGTGCCATTGAGACAGTACCGCGAGTGTGGCTTAAATTATTGGTAACACCGTTTGATGCAAATTCACCCTTGATTGTCTCGGATGAACCGCCCATACCGGTACCGGTGGGATCTCCGCCCTGAATCATAAAGCCTTTTATAACGCGGTGAAAGGTAAGTCCGTCGTAAAAGCCTTCCTTTACGAGCTTTTCAAAGTTTGCCACAGTGATCGGCGCAACATCGGGATAAAGCTTGATTTTGATGATGCTGCCGTCTGCCATTTCGATTTGTACCATTTTTATATTCTCCTTTTAAATAAAATTACACATGAAACCGCTTTTTAAGCTCATGCTGTGTCCTGCGGTAAGAGAACACCAGCATCGCCAAAAAGCAAAGTATCGATACGCCCGCCGCCGTAACAACAGGCCACTCGATCTCTGACCATCCGAACACCCATAAAAGCACCGATAAAACTCCGAGAGCCGCAATTACAAACTGATAGATCGTAAATGCACGGTATTTCATGGGACGTATAGCTATCATAAGCGTCGTTGCAATTGCCGCACCGATGATAAGAAAGGGAATCACAAAATTCACCGACCAACGGTAAAATCCCGTGAAGAAATCAATAAAAAACACAAGTCCGCCGATACAAAAGAGCTGACAAAGCGCAATCGACGCAGGATTTGGCGTATGTCGCAGAAGATTCATCGCGCTTATCCAGACGTACACAATAGCAGCAATCGTTATTAGCGCCCACGGACTCCCCGTCGGAACAAGATGATCGATCATGAAGCTCGCCGACGCAAAAACAACTGCCATAAAGCTGATCAGCCTGATAAGCAGTCCGCGAGTGAAACGGCTTTTGATATACGGGTAATCGAGCGAAAACTCATCGTCGATCTTTTCGGTATCCATGTCACAAAGCGGACATTTCGGATTATCGTTTGCAAGCTTTACGCCGCAATGAGCACAGAACCTCATTTTTTCTCCTTTTTGGCTTTTTTAATTGCTTTCTTCTCAGCCTTGTTCGCCTTTTTTGTCGCCTTTTTATCAGCCTTTTCCGTCTTTTTATCCGTCTTTGCCCGAAGCTTTTCTTCCTTTGAGAGCTTCGGCTTCACCTTTTTTGGCGGTGGAGCTGTTTCATTTGACGAAACGGTTATCGGAACGCCCTTGCGCGAAAGATACGAAAGCAAAAACTGCTCCAGCGAATTGTCGTCAACGGTTGATGAAAACGAAAGCGTGAGACTGTCGCCATATGAACAGAGCGATGTTTTTTTAACGTGAGTTTCCGAGCCGCCGATATAAGCTTCGAAACGCTCGACACGGTCTGCGATCACCGGAGGAAGCGTGATTTTTCCAAGGTTTGAGAAAGTCAGCGTGTGACGCTTTTCCGAAGACTTGTAAAAGCCTCTCATTATCAGATTTTTAAGCCATATCGGAACGAATTTCACGCCCGGTATACGCTCGATCTTAACGTGTGAGGCGATCTGACGTTCAAAATATTCACGTGTCAGACACTTTGAAAAGCGTTCCTTCACGGCAGCTAATATATCCTCAAACGATGCACCACGCTCGGGCAGAACGCCAACATTCATATGCCCGAAAAAGTTACGCAGTGTGTTCGATGCAAACATTCCGCGCAGGTTTACGGGAAGGCTTATCGTTATCGGACGCTTTCCTAAAGAACGCCTGTATGACGTGTTGAAAACAGAAAAAATAAGAAGTGCGGTTACATATTCGCTGAGTGTTGCACCCTGCTCTCTCGCAAGTTCCAAAAGAGCCGACGTCGGTATATACGCGCTTGTAACACCAAGACGAGTCCCGTCATACTGAAATCCGCCAAGACGGTACGCTTCGGGCTCACGAACGGCTTTTGTGCCCGATTCCGACGAACACTCCTCACTGTTTATAACAAAGCTGTCCTCACCGAAATCCCTTGCCGCCTCGTCTGATTCACGGCGTATATCCTCCTCGGGAACTTCACTGCCGCTTATCACATTAAAATAACAGTAAACGAGAACACGCATAAAGCTGACAGCACCCATACCGTCCGCCAGTGCGTGATACATTTCAAGATTTATCCGTTTATGATAATATGTGACGCGGAACAAAAAGCCTCTCTCTCCGGCACGGTAGATCGGTGCACAAGGATAGGTATGCTCCATCGTAACGATCGGACGTTCATTATTAACGTCAAAATAATACCAGAACAGACCGCGGTTCAGCTTCAGAGCGAAGGCAGGCATTATCGCGAGAGCCTTTTCAAGAGCCGTCTGCAGTGCCGCCGGGTCAACCTCATCGAAAAGCACCGCGCAGAGACGGAACACATTCGGTGAGCGTGTCGTGGTTATTGACGGGAAGAGCTTGGCAGTATTGTCAAGTCCGTTCCAATATGTTTCATCGATACCGCTGTGAGGTGACCGATTATTTTTATATGACATAGCACAAAATTACGCAGCCTTTACTGCGGCTTGAATAACTGTAATTTTTCGGGATGACCTTCATTTGTATCATCCTTTCTGCAAGATATTATGACTTATCTATTATTATACTGTATACGCAAAAATAACACAAGGTCGATTTTGTTAATTTTAATCTTTGTCGACATTCCTCGCTTGACATCATGAAAAAAGAGAGGTATAATTAAAACGTGTTACGAGCTCCCCTTCGACTCTCCGACAGCATGAGTGTGAAATCCCTCACCGCTCACCTCAGCCGCATCGGCAATGATAACAAACGCCTGAGGATCACATTCTCCGATTATCTGTTTTAAGAAGAACAGCTCCTTTTTCGGAACGACACACATAACGACCTTCTTCGTCTCACCCGTATAAGCGCCCGTCGCCTCAAGTACAGTCGCACCACGGTCAAGACGTTCGAAAATCAGCTTTACGATTCCATCGGGCTTATCGGTTATTATAAAAGCCTGACCTGCACGGCGTGAACCGGAAATCACAAAGTCAAGTGCCTTTCCTGCCGCCCAGGTACATATCAGCGAATAGAATATGCCGCTTAAGTCCTTTGTGAAAAACGAAGCACCCAGAATTATCGCTATATCGGCAACGGTTATAATGCTGCCCATCGACGCACGCTTCAGCTTTAATTTCACAAGACAAGCTATAAGATCGGTGCCGCCCGTTGTATATCCGCGAGTCATCATGAAACCGACACCTGCACCCATAACGGCACCGCCTAAAATCGCACAGATAAGCGGATCTGTCGTCGTTATCGGGAAAAACACAAAAATATCAGTCGCAACGGAGGTCGCGGCAACGCCTATGACAGTACGTCGCAGGAAACCCGTACCGAAAAAATATGTGTTAGCGATAATGAGCGGTATATTGAGAAGGATTATCATAACACCGACCGGCGTCCCGAAAAACATATTGATAACGGTCGCTATACCCGTCATACCGCCAAGCACGATGTTTGCCGGCAGAATAAACATATTGAGTGCAAGCGAAAAAAGCACGGAACCAAGTATAACGATTCCCGTCTCATAAAGCACTGATTTTATTTTCCCGTTTTTATTTGACATATAGTCCTCCTTTAAATTATAAATATGAGGTGAAAAATGAAGCTGTTAAAAAGAATACCAAAGCCGCTTTTGATCACAGCCGCGGCACTTCTGATAACATTCGCGGTTTATGTGATACACGGCAACGGCAATGTCGGCGTAACCGAGCTGAGCATTTCATCGGATAAACTCCCGAAAAGCTTTGACGGATATCGCATAGCACACATCTCCGATCTGCACTGTGCAAAGTTCGGAAAAAACAATCAAAAGCTCCTTGATATGCTTGAGGGTATCGCGCCCGATATCATAGTTATAACGGGAGATCTTATAGACACCAGGTATGATGACGAAGCTGTGGGAATCGATTTTGCGAAGTCCGCCGCCGTTATTGCACCGACGTATTTTGTCTCGGGAAATCACGAAATTGACAACGATGATTTTGATTCCATTGCCGCCAAGCTGCAAAGTGTCGGAGTGACGGTACTGCGCGGAGAAAGTGTACGCTTGTACAAGTCTGATGAATATATAACGCTCGTCGGAATTGACGATGCAAGAGTTATAACAGGTAAAGAAGCAAATCAAAAGGCACGTGACGTTATCGAAGCCGAGCTTGAAAAGTTGCCGCCCGTGGGCGAAGAATATACGATTCTTTTGGCGCACCGTCCCGATATGATAGAGCTATACGCGAACAAAAGCTATGACCTTGTTTTCTCCGGTCACGCACACGGCGGACAGTTCAGACTCCCCTTCATCGGAGGGCTTTACGCACCGGGACAAGGCTTGTTTCCCGAATATACTGAGGGGATCCACACAGTCGGCAATACAAATCTTGTAATCAGCCGCGGACTCGGAAACGCAAGCTTCCCCTTCCGTATCAACAATAATCCCGAAATTGTGGCACTCACGCTGAAATGTGAGTGATTTAATATGTAGAAATTAAATGTAAATTACAGTTTATAATACCAAAGGCTCTCCCTCTGGGAGAGCTGTCAGCGTAAGCTGACTGAGAGGGTAACTATCGAAAAGATTTCTTTTGCAGTGTGAGCCCTCTCCGTCACGCCCTGCGGCGTGCCACCTCTCCCAAAGAGGGAGGCTTTATAGCTGCTAAACTATTATTTACCGCAAAAATCCAAAGAGCTGTCCGCTTTTTCGGCAAAACAGCTCTTTTTGTATCCCTTACGTCAATCCTCGTAAGCCATATCCTGTTCGGCACTGACACCCATATATTCAAGCGGATTTACATAGTTACCGTCAACCTTCATTTCAAGATGAAGATGCGGCTCTTCCGCAATTTCAATCAGTGCACTCTCGCCGACCGTACCAATCGCCTGTCCCATTGAAACCTTCCCTCCGACCTCCAGATCAGAACCCGATTCAACGGAAAGGTTCATATACGTGGTATATATATTGTCTCCGTGATCAACCATAATACAGCGTCCCATCAGCGGATCGTTCCATATCTTGCAGACAATACCGTTTGATGCCGTAACAACCTCGCTTCCAAGTTCTGCGGCAATATCGACACCGGTATGTGCACGGTAATCGTTCATCGTCAGCGAATATACGGGGATGTCAACCTCGAAGGCCTTTGAAACACTTCCGACCACCGGTGCAACAAAATATCGCAGCTCACTTCCGGCTGCAACATCTGCCTCTGTGTCATTTGATGCAGGGGTGTTTTTGTCTTTTGTGCCGGTCGTTTCACCGGGTGTTACGGAATCTGCGGTGTCGGAATTTGACGGTGTGCGGTCAGGACGTGTTGTTTCCATGTCGCGGCGGACGGTTGTGTCATCTGCTCCGAGCGAGCCTGAAACGCTGTCATTTGTGTCGGGATTTTCACCTCTGCGCTTTGATGCGGTCGTGAAGATCGAAATTGCGATAACCGCAATGAACATCGCCGCAAGCAGAAGATAAATCACCGTATTGATTGAAATTTTCTTTGCTTTTTTCTCCATGTATTGTTACCAACCTTTCAATTTTTTCGACTATAATCAGTTAAATTACTGTCGATTTGGTAGTATTGTTAACTACTGCGGTTGAATTTATACATGGAGTGGGAATTTCTTTTTATTACTGTAACGCAGAACGTTACTGATACAGTATATCACATAATCTGCAAAAAGTCAATTCTCCGCATTATAAAAAGAACAGACCGAAAAGCCTGTTCCTTACATATTTTTTAATCCTTGCCGTACGCTAAAATCACGGTATCGGCGAAAGCTTTGCGAGTTTCACCTGCTCATCCTTATATCCGTAAAGAGTTGCATGGAAATTGTGAGAAATGAGAGTTATGCGATATTTTCCGTTTTTCATGCGGTCAACGCACTCAACATTATATCGAACGCCACCGCAGAGGATCTGGATATATGTAGTTTTATTGAACATACTTTTGCTCATTCGCAGTTTTTTGATAACATCATCCGTCAGCGTCAGATTATCAACATCGATAGTCTCAGCGCATATTTTATTGGGCCTTTTCGTCATCTCCGAGATGGTCAAAACATTATGCGGTACTTTAGTTTTCATACGCCAAGTCAAACCTTTCAGTAATTATACAGTGCAAACGCATCCGGGGCTGCCGCACCGTACGGTAAATTCGCGCACTCGGGTCTCTCGCGCAAATCACCACAAATTATATTATATCACATTATTGTGCATTTGTCAATACCCAACATAAAAGTAAGAACATTTCCGATACAAATGTGCAAATTGTTTTACATAATAGCTATAATTGTCGAAAAAAACATCAGCCCACATTGTCTCGTGAGCTGACGATCTTTATTATGCAATTTTTGATTCAATGAAACGGGTCACCGTCTGTGATTCACCGTTTACAGTTAACGTATATGTGATCTCACAGGTGCGCTTGGTCAAGCGTTCAACCGAGTCTATATAGTAACAGATGACAAGCGATGTACAGTCATACGTAACACCGTCAGTCTCCGTGTCATATTTGTCGGCATATTCCGAGACCATTGTCATTTTATAGCAATCGTTAAGCTTCTCTGCCTTTGTGACTTCAAGCTTTGATATCTCATCCGCACTGAAATCAACGCGTAATGCTTCATAGATATCGGGCGCTTCAACGGCAACATCTCCGACACCATCGAAAAGCTCAATCATTGTCTCTCCGCTTTTAACAAAGGTGTAAACCGAATATTCCCCTGTGTCTGCGAGCGTTTCGTTTTTTTGGAGCTCAAAATCGGGAGCCTCGGGACCGTTTGTGAAGACGATATATGTCTCAATGTCCTTATTCTGCGCAATGCCTTCAATGACCTTTTCAACCGTAACCTTTTCATTAACGAGGATTTCACCCTCACTGATATTCAGAGCCTTATTCGAAATACCGGTTACATATTCCAATTTCTCGGAAACCTCTGCCTTCGACTGACAGCCGAAAATCGCTGTTGACGAAAGAACAAGCGCAAGTCCGAGCGCAGCGCATTTTGCAAATCTGTTCATTACTGTTCTCCAAATAAATGTTTGATTTTAAGTCATCATAAAAAAGCATGATAACCAACATTATGCCGCAAACCATCGATTATCGATTTGCGGCAATTTTTTACTTGATGTATTTATTAAAGATACTTCTTGAGTGTATCTGTAGCACTCTCAGCAGCAAGCGAAGCAGTCATCGTGCAGTGGATGCCGTACTTTTCAACAAGAGCGTTAACCTCATTGCAGAGCTTGTCGAAGCTTTCGAGATCGTTGTTACAGATTTTGAGTGCGGAATCGATATAGATATCGGTGATATCGTGGTTACTTGCGATGATGCCAGCGAAGAAGCCGAAGAGCGACTGTCCATCGCAGATTCCGTACTGTTCGGTATCGATAAGGCGAGCGGTCGGCTTAATGTCATAGGTCAGCTTTGTACCCTTTTCAATGCAGACAACAGAACCGTTTGACTGCGCAGAAGCGGTGTTGACCATCTCGATGAGAGTCTTTGTTTTGCCTGTACCTTTAACGCCGATAATTAACTTTAACATAATGTGAATCCTCCTTGAATTTATGGTGATTATACCAAGTTGTTTGTTTCTACTTATATTTTACACTAAAACCTCAAAAATTTCAAGAGGATTTATAAACAAAATGTACGATTTCGCAAAGTTTTTACAACTTGTACAAATCTATGATAAATACTTGTCGGAAGCGACGAATTTATTGCCAAAACTTATTTCGACATTCTTGCTTCAAGCTTTGCCTTTTCAGCTTCATAACCGGGCTTGCCGAGAAGTGCGTACATATTCTTCTTGTAAGCTTCAACGCCGGGCTGATTGAACGGATTGACACCGAGAGTATATCCGGAGATCGCGCAGGCAAGCTCAAAGAAGTAAACCAGCCAGCCGAAGGAATATTCGCTTCTGTCCGCAATGTCGAGAACGATATTCGGAACGCCGCCGTCAACGTGTGCAAGCAGGGTTGCATTCATCGCCGCGTTGTTAACCTTGTGAAGCTCCTCACCGGATAAGAAGTTGAGACCGTCAATATTCGCGGGATCGTTCGGGATGATAACAGTGTCGTTTGACTTTTCAATGTTGATAACGGTTTCAAAGAGGTTGCGTCTGCCCTCCTGGATGTACTGACCGAGAGAGTGCAGGTCTGTTGAGAAAATAACCGATGCCGGGAAGATACCCATGTTGTCCTTACCCTCGGATTCGCCGTAAAGCTGCTTCCACCATTCGTTCATCATGAGCATAGCGTTCTCATAGGAAACGAGGATCTCGGTGGTCTTGCCCTTTCTGTACATAATGTTACGAAGAGCCGCATACTTTGCCGCGTCGTTGTTTTCGATCGTATCATTCGAATAAGCCTCACGTGCAGCCGCAGCACCTGCCATCATGGCATCAATGTCACAGCCTGCAGCCGCGATGGGAAGAAGTCCGACTGCTGTAAGCACAGAGTAACGTCCGCCGACATCATCCGGAACAACAAAGGTCTCGTAACCCTTTTCGGTTGCGAACGCCTTGAGAGTACCGCGTGCCTTGTCGGTTGTAACGAAGATACGCTCCTTTGCACCGTCCTCACCGTACTTCTTTTCAAGCAGCTCACGGAAAATGCGAAAAGCAACCGCAGGCTCGGTGGTAGTACCGGACTTCGAGATTACGTTAACGCAAACGTCCTTACCCTCACAAAGCTCGATAAGCTCGGCAAGTGCAGACGAGCAGATGTTGTTTCCTGCAAAGTATACAGAGGGAGTGTCCTTCTTCTTTTCATTGTACATCGGGCTCTTGACAAACTCAATTGCCGCACGTGCACCGAGGTAAGAACCACCGATACCGATTACAACGAGAATGTCGCAGGACTTCTTGATCTTCTCTGCCGCAACCTTGATGCGTGCAAATTCTTCCTTATCATAATTAACGGGAAGATCAGCCCAACCAAGGAAATCGTTACCGAGACCGTTTTTGTTTTTCACCTGTGCGATGGCACACTTTACTGAAGGTTCAATTCCCGCAAGATCCTCTGCGGCGAGAAAATCCTTTATATATTTATCGTTAATCTTAAGTGTCATGTTATGACTCCTTTCAAAATGAAATCTGTGAAATTAAGTATATTTTATCACTACTAAATATATTACTACAAAAATTAAATCATTTCAAGAGGTATTGTCAAATTTTTCACGTTCGGTACCAAAAAATATTTTTTCAGCGCCCACATTTTTTTGTGATGTTTTACCAAAAGGCAATGAAAAAGGCGGCCTTGTAGCGACAAAACTTGAAAAAACCGGATTTTTTTAAAAAACTTTTGTCAAGTCTATTGCAATTTTAAAATAAATGTGTTATAATAGTCGTTGTTAGTTATGAATCAGCATCGCCATGCTCAAACCCACATGGCGGCTTTAATAATCGGAGGTAATAATCATGGCAAAGTGCAGCATCTGCGGAAAAGCAGTACAGTTCGGTCTTGCAGTTTCGCATTCCAATCGTAAGACCAACAGAACTTGGAAGCCTAACATCAGACGTGTTAAGGCTATCGTAAACGGCACTCCCAAGACCGTTAACGTATGCTCTCGCTGCCTGCGTTCCGGCAAGGTAACCAGAGCTGTCTGAGTTTAAAATTATCGAGAAGGCCTGTGCAGTGCACGGGCTTTTTCTGTTATCAGATATCTTTCCCAAAGAAGGTGAAAATCATGCCATATATTCTTCTCGGTGCTCCTGCGTATCAAAAATATGCAGAGGAGCTCAAAAATTGCGGCTTCACACCGATCTCACTTCCCTCCGATGAACGTCTTAATAAAATCGTAAACACACACGCAGACACATTGATTTTCACAGACGGCAAAGCATACATCGCAAACCGCGAATATATAAAAAACCTCCCCGAAGAAATAACACATCATTTCATAGAGACAGACGATTTTCCGTATGGTGAATACCCAACCGACACAAGCTTCAACGCCCTTGTGATCGGAGATAAGCTTTTCGCAAGAGAAAAAAGCATTTCGGCGTCCGTTACCGATCATGCAAAGAAAAGCGGCTACACCTTTATTTCGGTGAGACAGGGTTACGCACGCTGTTCAACTCTCGCGCTCGATAATGCCGCGATAACCGCAGATATCGGAATCGGAACGAGCATAGCGGCACAAGGAATAAAGGTGTTCATTATTTCAAGCGGACATATCGCACTTGAATACTGTAAATACGGCTTCATCGGTGGCGCATCGTTTGTTGATAAGGCGCGAAAAACGGTATATTTCTTCGGTGATATATCCCTGCATCCGGACGGACGTGAAATTATCGGCTTTATAAAAAAGAACGGTTACGGCGTCGTTTGTCTTAACGGCACACTGACCGATTACGGTGGCGCAGTGATTGTATAAACTATAATTTACCGCACAAACATAAAACAAGCTATCTCAAACACCATCGAGATAGCTCTATTTTTATTCGATTCCCGCAAGCTTTTTCACCACGTGACCACCAATGATCAACCCTGCCGCAGACGGAACAAACGAGATCGAACCGGGAATGTGACGTGTGGTCTGTCCCTCGAGCTCACTTGCACATGACGCCTTTATCGGCAGCTCATCGGAGAATAACACCTCGCAGTGTGCAATTCCCATCTCACGCAGCTTGAGTCGCATCACCTTTGCAAGCGGACACGTGTGCGTTTTCGTGATGTCCACAATACGAAACCTCGTCGGATCGAGCTTTGAGCCTGTGCCCATTGACGATATAACGGGTATTCCACGTTCCTTAGCAGCGGATATTATCGCAAGCTTGGAGCTTACCGTGTCGATCGCGTCAATGATATAATCGGGACTCACCTCGTCTATGATGGACGGAATATTATCGCCATCCGCAAAAACATCGTAACGTGTCACGCTAATACCCGGATTTATCGCACGTACACGCTCTGCGGCAACCTCGGTTTTAAGCCGTCCGACCGTCGTCGTGTCCGCAATGAGTTGACGGTTGATGTTTGTCATCGATACAGTGTCATTGTCAACAAGCGCAACACCGCCGATGCCTGCGCGGACGATCGCCTCAAGCGCATAGCTTCCAACGCCGCCAACACCGAATAAAAGTACCGTTTTATTTTCAAGCCGTGAGACCGCCTCGTCGCCGAGAAGCATCCTCTCGCGGTGTAACCAATCCTGTGTCATAATAACACCTCGTGATTTTCATTAATTTATTATATTATACACTTTCCCATTGCAAATGTCAATATACAGCACTAAACACGGCAAAAAGTGCTCATTTCGGACAACTTAAGCCTAAACTGTTGACGAAACGGTCATACCATGATAAAATTATTCAAACAATTAAAGTACCCTTTTCAGGAGGAAATAACATCATGAATATAAAGGAAAGAGCAAGAGAAATTCTTGCAGGTATGACACTCGAAGAAAAGCTCGGACAGCTCAATATGCTCTATATCGGTATGTATGATAATGGTATAGATGAGTTGAAAAAAGCAGTAAGAGCCGGTGACGGAGGTTCCGTTATAATTGCAGGCTCGATCGTTCCCGGTGACGGAGACGACACAGAGCTTCACAAGGAAATTGCAGAGCTTCAGAGAATCGCAGTTGAGGAAAGTCCCTCAAAAATCCCGCTTCTTTTCGGAAGAGACGTTATTCACGGTCACAAGGTCGTAAACCCGATTCCGCTTGCTATGAGTGCATCGTTTAACTTTGACCTCATCAAGGAAGCATACGCTGAAACGGGTGAGGAAGCTATGTGCGACGGTATCAACTGGACATTCGCACCGATGCTCGATATGGCACGTGATCCGAGATGGGGACGTGTTATCGAATGTCCGGGCGAAGATCCTTACGTCGGAACAAAGGTGGCAAAAGCGGTCGTCGAGGGCTTCCAGGGCACGGAAATGCCGTATAAAATGGCAGCGTGTGCAAAGCATTATATCGGTTACGGTGCATCCGAGGGCGGCAGAGATTATCACAGAGCGGAGATCAGTGACTATTCCCTGCGAAACTATTACACCAAAGCCTTCAAGAGTGCGGCAGATGCGAATGTACTCACCGTTATGAACTCTTTTAATGAAATAAACGGTCAGCCGACGACCTCGAGTAAATATTACCTCACCGATATCCTGCGTGGTGAGCTCGGCTTTGACGGCTTCGTCGTAAGTGACGCAGGCGCAGTACATCAGCTTACACGTCAAGGTGTCGCCAAGGATTATAAGGATGCGGCAGGACTCGCACTGAACGCAGGTCTTGATATGGAAATGAACAGACTTTGCTTCCCGAATTTAAGGGAGCTTATCGATGAAGGCAAGGTCACAGTTGAAACCGTTGACACAGCGGCACTCAGAATAATCGAAACAAAACTTAAGCTCGGTCTTTTTGAGAACCCGTATTCACAGCATAGCACATTCGATCTCAATAAACACCTCGAAACCTCAAGAAAGCTTGCAGGCGAATCGGTTGTGCTCCTCAAAAACAAGGACAACATCCTGCCGCTTGACAAAGAAGCGAAAATCGCACTGACAGGTCCGTTCCTGCATACAAAGCGAGACCTGCTCGGATGCTGGACACTGGACTTCGATCTTGACTATGTAACAACCATAGGCGATGCAATAAAAGCTGTTGCACCGAATGCCACCGAGTTTACAGCACTCAGACAGTATGACCTGAAAAATTATGACACCGTTGTTGCGGTTCTCGGCGAAGCGTTCGATATAACAGGCGAGGCTCATTCCGTAACAGATATCTCCATCTCAAAAGCGCAGGCAGAAGAAATACATACACTGAAGCGTCTTGGTAAAAAGATAATAGCCGTTATAAGTGCCGGCAGACCTCTTGCACTGAGCGAGATCGAGGAAGAGGTTGACGCGATCGTTTACGTATGGCACGGCGGCACACAAACGGGACTTGCAGCGGCTGACGTACTGTTCGGCGACGTATGTCCGAGCGGCAGACTGCCCATCACATTCCCTCGCGTTACGGGACAGATTCCGATCTTCTATAACTGTCCTCCCTCGGGACGTCTTTGTAACGGCTATTACAGCGACGACCTGCAGTGGACGAACTATGAAGATTGCCTTTCAACACCGCTTTACCCGTTCGGTTACGGACTCAGCTATACCGAATTTGAATATTCGGATATGACCGTAAGTAAAGAGAAATTCACGCTTGACGAGCTGAAAAACGGCATAAAGGCATCGGTAACCGTTTCAAACACCGGAAATCGCGATGCAAAAGAGGTCGTACAGCTTTATATCCGCGACTTGAAGGCATCGTACACAAGACCGCTCAAGGAGCTTAAAGGTACAGAAAAATTACTTATCGAAATCGGAAAAGCAGTAACAGTCCACTTTGAACTCACAGACAAGGATCTGGGATATTTCACACCACATGGTGAATACATCGTCGAAGA
This sequence comes from Clostridia bacterium, assembly GCA_017466685.1. Taxonomy (GTDB): domain Bacteria; phylum Bacillota; class Clostridia; order Oscillospirales; family CAG-272; genus Flemingiibacterium. Next base: position 33,113 of record JAFTTS010000103.1, on the reverse strand, counting down.
AGGCGAGTTTGAGATCTTCATCGGTCACGACAGTTATACGGAAAACAAGATAACCGTCGAGCTTTTCTGAAAATAAAACAGTTATTCCAAAGTAAGTTTTGCACCCATTAACAGCAGGGCTTACTTTGGAAATTTATTTGCATTAATTTTTTTGGTTTTTTTGAAAAAAGCTATTGACAAACCGATTCGGTTATGTTATAATATTGGTTGTGATGAGACATGGCCGGGTAGTTCAGCTGGTTAGAACGCTAGCCTGTCACGCTAGAGGTCGTGGGTTCGAACCCCATCTCGGTCGCCATCACGCTGCTATGGCTCAGTTGGTAGAGCGCATCCTTGGTAAGGATGAGGTCATCAGTTCGATTCTGATTAGCAGCTCCAAAAGGCACGTCGTAAAGGCTACTTCTCATAAGGATGTTTTGAATATCCTATGAAATAAGCCGATTGACGAGTGCGAAGAAAGCCATAGTATAGAATTCACTTGAGTTCTGTACTATGGCTTTTTCGTTTTGTTAAAGATATCAATCAGAAAAATCAGATAATGCAAATTTGTTAATTTACAATTATTTTCGATTTATATCGACTTTGTTATACTTTCGCCCATTGAAAAATCTTATTAAATATGATATAATATATCCAACAACTTCAAGAATGAGAGGTTAGAAACGTGGAACTAACGAACAGATGGTATTCCCTCAAAGAAATTTGTGAGTATCTTGGTGTAAGCAGAGATACTGTTTTTAAGTGGATCGAGACAAAAAATATGCCTGCTCATAAAATGGGCCGACAGTGGAAATTCAAAGTTGACGAAGTAGATGAGTGGGTCAAAGCCGGTAGCGCAGCTGAAAAATAATCTTGGTTTTATGTATAGTCCGTTTTTCAGCATACTTATTATGGTAAAATGGCACGGATATATTAGAAAGGAGAACCGACCATGAGCGATAGAAAAAATCCTTTTGATAGTTATATGGATATGATTCTTAGTAGCGGAGTTAATAAATCTTCCGAAAGTGTTGATGATTTGAGTGATTTTGATGATATGGATGCAGATGAGGATCTTGATATATATCGAAGCATCTTTACATCCAAAGAGGATTCTTTGGAGTCTGATGAGGTGGTAAAATATTCTTGGAGAGAAAACCATGCTTATAATTTTGACTATAACATAGATCCAGAAGATTATGAAACCGAAGAAGAATATTTAGAAGCACTTGAAGAAGCCCATATACCAACAATTAGACGAACAGAAACAGCAAAATCAGAAAAGCAACCAAATATAAATAGTGATAACTCCACTGTGTACAGCTATTGTAAGGTTTTTGTTAGGTCATCTAATAAACAGTCCTACTATCTTTCAGAGAGTTTATCATTAAACCTCGGAGATAGAGTTCTTATTCCATCTGAACGCAATAATGTTCATGAAATAGGAACTGTAATTGCTGTTGGTAAATGTTTCGGTTATGCTTTTCCTTGTGATATAAATGAAATAAAACCCGTAATAAAATTATTGAACAAGACTGATATAGCAAATAAATCAACAGGTACATCAAAGAAAGATTTTTCAAGAGATAATATTATTTATGAGGATGATTACATTAAGGTTTCGTTTATTAAATGGGAATATCATGACTACTTAGCTGGAAGAGCAAGAGCAGGTACTTTTTTGTTTGAAAACAAATATGATGATAGGCTTTGTATGTATTTTAAGAATATTTCTGTAGGAGGCTTTTTGAATCAAGAAGAATCAATGCCTACAGCTCTATCGGGAAAGAAAAAAGTAAGTACGGAAATCTCTTTTGTATTTGATAAAAAGCTTCCTGAACATTTAAAAACATATAATGAAGTAGAATTTACGCTTTGTTATTGAAGAATACAAGAAGGATATTCTGCAAGTTCTCTTATACAAAAACCATTAATTGAAAGTGATATTATATCTATTAAAGTGTAAAATAGAGGTAATCAAAATGTTATGTGATTTAATAAAGAAAATAAGTGATGCTTTCATTAGTGAGGCAGTAGCGTCGCCGGCGCTTTTAGCTGATATGGCGAAAATGGAAAAGTATATGGCAGAAAGTTATAGCGGACGAGTTTTCATTGAACTATTGCAGAATGCCGATGACTGCAGCTCTACCAAAATCTTTATTACCGAGTTGAATGGTAACATTATTTTCGCAAACAACGGACGTCCGTTTGATGAAAATGATGTTATGGCAATATGCCGTTCGGGCAATAGCAATAAAAAACGAGGAGAAACAATCGGCTATAGAGGTGTTGGTTTCAAAAGCACCACATATTTGACAGATGAAATATTGATATATAGTGATAAAGCTTGCTTTACATTTAGTAAAAAAATCTGCTCGCAAAAATTATGTATCCCCGAAGGAAATATCCCGATGATTCGTGTCCCGCTGTTGGTTGAAGCTATCGATAACAGTATTTTAATTAAACTGCAAGAATTGGAGCAACAAGGATATAAAACCATTTTTGTATTCAAAAATGCCAAAATCAAAGAATTTATTGAAGAGCTTGACCAAGTAGATAACGGAATGTTTATTTTCTTGAATAATGTTGAAGAATGCAGCATAAAAATGGGAACTTTTTCAAAAAGCATTTCTTTGTCGAGAGAGTCAAGCAAAGGTGGATGTTTAGTAAAATTTTTGGAAGAGTCAAATGACGCTTGGTATGTTGTATCTCACAAAAACACTTCGTTGGGATTTAAGTATGACATCATCAATAAAAGAATAGTTGCTTGTAATGAAAATGAACAAGTTTATCACAGTTATTTGCCGACTTATGATAAAGTGTTGTTCCCCGTAAAAATCAACGCTGATTTTACAACAGATCCGTCAAGAAAACATATTACTGTTGATTCAAAGACGGAAATGGCGCTTGCCGACATAGCTGAGAATATATTGCATATTGTAAATTCCGTTTTTGAAGATAACAATGACGTGGATTTCAGTGAATTCTTTTCAATTCTGTGTAGTAATAGCGGCTTTTCAAAATGTAACAGTTATTTGAAACAGCAAATAAAGCTTCACCTATCTGGTGTTGTCCTCAAATTGCAAAGCGGAAAAACAATTAAAATAGATGAATATAAGTTGCTTCCCGATTGGCTTGATGAATCAGAAAAACATTTTCTGAGAACCGAGTCAACGTATATCGGGCGTCAATCGCTATCAAGCAGTCTTTATGAGAGATATAAGAATATCGATAAATTTATCCAATCATATTCTGTTCAACAGTTTACCAATGCTGATCTTGTAGAGATGATGACAGAAGAAACCTTAGTTGGTAAGATGCACGCTGAAATGCAGGGCAAGATTTTATCAAAGATAATCAAGGGCGAAAAATTTTCACAGACTACGCCCGGAAAGAAAAGCAAACTTGAGAAAATCAAGGTTTCTACCGATGAAGGAATTAAATCGTTAGTTGAGGTAGCAAGTGGTGGTGCGTGTATTGCCGAAGATGTAATGGACGAGATAAGTAACAACATAAGCAAATCTGAAATCGGTTGGTTCAGCGAACAAACTTCCATAGACATCAGTAAACTATCACAAGATTATACAGAGGATGCACCGCAGGTAGCAAGGACAATAAAGAAGGAGATTAAACCCCATATTGCAAAATGGCGTTCTGCAGAGCAGCAATGCATTGATATCGAAAAATACTTTGGTAATACAGCTACCGATGTTAGCAAGCAAAATGTAGGCTATGATATTGAGAGCACTACCCCCGATGGATGCAAACGATATATAGAGGTTAAATCCATTACAGAAGATGGCAGTTTCTCAATAACAAATAACGAATATACCGCTGCCCACCAATACGGCGAACAGTATTATTTATGCTTGCTTATTCAAAGCGCTCAAAATACACAAGCCATATACATTCAAAATCCTCTTGAAACGTTAAAGTTTGAAAAGAGGATAAGACAATGGGAATGGTACTGTGATACATATTCTGGCGAATCGTTTATTTTTGAAAACTGATAATTTTGGATTATCATAGAAAAGGAAAAACTATGAGAAATAGCGAATTAAAACAATTAATAAATGCGGCATATGAGATGGCCGATGTTATGTATCTAACTCCAATCGGGCAATTTTTTGCTAACCAAGGCGTAAAACCTTTCAAAGAATTACTTAATATGGACTTAATGAGATTTGTTTCATATTTAGGCAATGTAAAAGGTATTGCCACAGAGCGTGAAGCTGTTCTATTTAAGGATTGCTATAATGATCCGAATAGTTATATTGGAGTAAGACAAGCACAAGCTGCACTTGATCTCAATTTGGAAGGAAATGATTATACCGATAAGCTCCCATTTTTGTTGACAGCATATCTATCGATTGATAAAGAGATGAGTGCGCAGGGGACAGATAAAAAAGGAACTGCGAGCAGATTGTATATTGATTTGTTCAAGGATATTGGTGTTTTCTTCCTCGAATTTAATAACGATATAAACCCCAAAGAGTTATGCGCGGTTCAGCAATACACATCAATGTTGGAGGATGCCCGAAATAATAAACTCTCAGGAGTTATCAATGAAGAGTATTTGGTGAAAGAAAAAACGGACGAGCAGCCACAAGATGAAGACGACGATGATGATAATCTCGATTCAGAAGAAACGCCGACGCAGACAAGCAATAAATATAACCGAACTTTTGCTATAGGTACTAAAGGCGAAGGTAAAAAAGATAAATTATTAAGAAGCTTTGATGTTCTTAAAAACGATTTCACAAAAAACAGCAAAAGTATCGCAGATATAGTTTCAAAAATGTTTGAAATCGATAAAGAACTGGCTATAGATATGTGGACTTACTTAATCACTGAATACAATGTCGAATTGGGAAAATCAGATGCATTTGATCTAACAGGAAAAATTTTCTACGGAGGAAGCAGTGCCATCGGAAAAAGTGAAATGGATGAGATAGTAATTCAAAATAACACTATTAAAAATGCTATGTTTTTATATAATCGGTCTGTTCAATATTCAGGAGTAGATATAATCCAAAGAAAAATAATAGATAACGAATTGCAAATCGCCGACGAATTACTGGAGTTGTCTTATAACAATGAAGCAAGACGTGCTTTCAGTTCCTGGTATGAAATTATGGATTATATGATGCCAAATTGCAAAATAACAAGTGAGGCATACGAACTTCTTGAAATGTGGTGCGAAAAGGTTGATGACACTGAGGAACGTGCAAAATTGCTTGTTCAATTAACTCAGTATGACGAATAAAACAAAAAGAAATATTTGTAACTTGTTGAAAGGATTAAGGAATTAGAGCAATGACAACGATGTTTCATATTTCAAAAAAATTAGATTGGGAAATAGGTGAAATCTTAACATGTGGAAAAGAACTTAATCCTTTCTGGCGTGCGTGTATTGATTATAATCCCCTAACGGCCTTAAATGGCGAAAAAATGTCTTTTTTTGAATTGTTCGATAGGTGTACGGATCTTGAACCTACCGAAGATAATGTTCAGCATCTTTATAACAACCTAAAAAACATTTCAACAGAATGTGCATTTTATATTCGAGAGCAAGTGTTTGAAGATGTTCGAAAAATGTATTATCCGGACAAACCGAGCAGACAAACTTGCTTGTGGGTAAGTGAAGCTGACCAATTACCTTATTGGAAAACAATGGCTTCCAATTTAGAGAGAACAATATTAACGCTGGATCTCGATGGTGTACTTTTTCGTGGGGATGATTATTGGCTAAAAGCTAATACATTTTCAAGTGTTGAATATGCCGAACGAGCTCATCACTATTGGTCTGGTGAAATGAGCGACAATCCGCATATAGAATACATATTTCATGGTAATGCTACAATTACCAATATAATGAATATTCACTAATAAATTAAGTTTAATTTTTTAGATATCACTTATAGGAGATTACTTAAAAATGTTTGAAGTATAATTTTTTTCTCTCTGGACTTTCTCCACCTTCTGTGATATTGTGTGTGCTACCACGAAAAGGAGGCATACATATGTCACGGAAGAAACAAGTAAATAGCAAAAATAAAAACAGAGCGGTTCTGAATCGGGATTTCCCGAGGCGGAGCCGCTCTCTCTTTATCATGGAGGTGCGAAATGAACATCATTGAAGAATTATGGTACGGAAACATCAGCCCGTGCGAGAGGGACTTCAAGAAAGGGAGTAAGTATTCGGAACTGCTCGGTTACATTGTTCGGCACGAGGAAGATCTGAAGAAACGGCTGAATGACGAGGAACTTGAGATCCTCGAGAAGTTTACCGAATGCACCAACGAAATGTACGGAATCGCGGAGCGTGAGGCGTTCGAAAGAGGGTTCGTGCTCGGAGCCAGGATCATCATTGAGGTGATGAACACGGAAATCGAATGACGCAAAGAGGAATCGTACCAAAATGTGTGCGATTCCTCATTTTCGTGCCGATTCTCTCTGGACTTCGTGTTTTTTACGAGTATTCTTGTGTTGAGCGCAAAGACGAGCTCAGAAAGGAAAATACATATATGAAAAAGTTAATCACTATCATCCTCGCACTCATTATGACGCTGTTCACAACACCGCAAAAGGGTGCAGATCAACCACCAGTGACCGCCGTAGAAACGCCACAGACAGCGATAACAACACAGGTGGAGCAAGTACCCGAAGAAATCGAAATCACCGCAGAAACGGCGTTTGTGAGCGAAGCAAGCGAAGCGGAAACCACCGTTGAAACCCAAGAAACAACGGTAACCGAAAGCGAAACAGAGCCTACGGAAAACAAGGTGTTCACTGAAGAAAAAACACCTGCGGAGAAAGAACCCGTAACAGAGGACTGCATCGAAATCGCCGAAGAAAAGGTTAATGTAGACCCTGAAGAAGAAACCGTGGAATGCATCGATAAGGGCGATCAAAGCCTTGCGGAATACAAGCTACAGATCGGTGGTCAGCCAAACCCATTCGAGAACGACACTTCGACCGAAATCGATGACCGCCCGGTAGAAGATTATGTCGGCGAAGGCGAAGATCGACCAGGCGAAGGTATACACTTCTGATAGAACCCGCGGGGCTGTGCAAAGCGCGCAGTCCTTCTTCTCTTTGTTCACAGTTCCTTCCTTGAAAAATTCGTAAAAATATGATATAATATAATCACCATAGCGAAAGGAGAGAACCGATGAAAACAGATATGACTTTACTTGAAAAAGACGGTGCACCTACCATTGCGGAGCTGAAAGCATTTTTCGGAGATCACGATTTCAGTACGCAGGTGTCCAAATACGATCCGATGACAGCTCCCGAAGAACAGAACAAAGTGTACATCAAAGCGAAAAAGTATTTTCTTTCGTCTTGGAACAAGCAGATGAAACTGCTCACCGGTAAAGGTTCTCTTATCAACTTTACTTCTAATGCTCCTGTGCGTTGCCTGGAAGAAGCAAACGAAAATCTGGTTGCGGGCGCGGTGATGGAAATCCTTTCGGATGAAACTCTTTGCGAGTGCATCATAGATTCGATGTTGACTGCCTTAGAAGGGGACATTACCGCTGAGATCAAAAAGTATGCAAAGGCGCATAACAAAACGGTTGAAGAATTGACTGAAGAGGAATTGGCCCTTGTGTTTGATCAGTTTGCAGACCTCTTCCTCAGCGTGATGATGAATAAGCTGATGCAGGTTGAAAGCGTTCCCGAGATTATGGGTGTGTCGAAAGAGATCGGAGCGCACGAGGATTTTGCAAATACCGCCAATACCAATTTCGATAAAATAGATTTCAAACGTCAGCGGGATCACACGCGCTCGAGGGTCGGTGAGATGGAATCGCTGGATCAGATTGAAAAGACCGAACATACCGCGCCCGAGGCTGCAACGGAGTTCACCGAAGAAGATCCGCAGGCACATCTTGAAATGGTAGAGACGATTAAAGAATTCTATACTTTCCTCGGTGATGAAACCGATATAAAAATCTTCAAGTTGAAAGCAGACGGATATACGCAAAAACAGATTGCCGAGCTTCTCGGTTTCAAAACTCATAGCGCCGTCGGTAAGCGACTTAGAAAGATAGAAGAAAAACGCCTTGAGTTCTTGAAAACAAGGAGGTAATATGTCTAAAAAGAAACGAAAAAAACTTTCCTATCCAAGAAAAAATAAAGTGCAGGGGAGCAAACAAATAACACTACCACAAGATTGGAAGCTGCAAATCTCTTATGATAAAGGGCAACTTATTATAGCAGATAAAGATGGCATTCCTTATGACTTTGGAAAACAGACTGTAGTCCGTTCATATGAAGGAAAAAATAGAGAACATATTGTAGCTCAAGCAACCGGTCTTGATTATGTTACCGATCATGTCGGGTCATGGGCGGAAAATTTTGATTTCATTTTTGCAATGGATACAAATACACATACTAAAAAATGTGGGGATTTCTTTTGCTCCGCAGCGGCAATATACTATGGTCAAGTAGAACGTTTAAATGAGTATGAAAGAAATATGCGTTGCACTCCATTCATGGTAATCGATTGGTACCATCCGGTGGAAATGAAAATCGAAACTGTTACTTGGATGGAATCAATTAAAAAAATACAGGAAATAATACCCGCAACGAAGAAGGTCGGCATTGTGATCGACTCTGAATTAGGGAAGCTTGAAGAATTCAACAACCGAATGCTTCCCGTTTTTGGACAATGGTACTTGCCAGAAAATTATTCATTTATATATGCCACGGCAGATGTTTCTGACGAATGGTGCAATAAAATGATTAGACAATGTGATAAGACCGCTAAACAAAGATTAAATGAGATCGTTGCTTCTCCAAGACTTTTAAAATCAGCATCAGGTTCAAATGCTCCGATAGGACTAATTACATTTTTTGATGACAAAGTGATAAAAACCGAATAAAGCATATAGTTCCTCCCTTTGAAGCGTAAAAACTTCAAAGGGATTTTTATTTTTCAAAAATATTTTTTCTATCAGGAACATTTTGGGCGTTCTAATGTCGGGTATATAGTAGAGGGAAAAATAGTAACTCCCTTGCGAGGTGTCGAAACTTCGCACAATTGAATACCTGCCGCTGTGATACTATCAAACGGTTTTGCCATAACAGCAGATAGTCATATCTGTGCTGAGAGAGAAAGATGTACCTGCGTGCATTCCAAAGGGACTCGGCAAGCGAAGCAAGATGAATAAGATAACGTGGTCAAAAACGAGCACAGGAACGACAGCGGATAAACAGGATGCGATCAAGTCAGAGGAACAGATAAACTTTCTCTTATTTGTTTTACAAAGCCGAGATCGCACTGCAATGTGTAATAGCTCTCACCTTTTTGGGTGAGGGCTTTTTCTGTTGCAGTTTTATATTTTTATTTTATTGGGCTAAGCCCGGAAAGGAGTCTTCAATGAAAGACAAAACCAAGCTCGCCGTGATAGACGGCGAAACACTCATGGACATGAGACTTGTCCCGACCAAGTTTTGTGTCGACACTCTGCTGCCGCAGGGGATAAGCATTCTCGGCGGTGCACCGAAGATCGGGAAATCGTGGCTCGTGCTTGACCTGTGCGTGAGGATCGCAAAGGGAGAGCCTATTTGGAATCTGCAAACGCACAAGGGAACGGTGTTGTATCTCTGCCTCGAGGATACGCTCCGCCGTGTGCAGGAACGGCTGAACTGCATCACAGATGATGTTCCGAAGGAGGTGTACTTTGCAACGACGGCGCATACGCTTGCTGAAGGTTTATGCGATGATGTTCGTTCCTTTGTGAAAGAGCATCCCGATACCGTATTCGTTGCCATCGATACCTTTCAGATGATACGAAGTTACAGCGCGGACACCTCATACGCCAACGACTACGACGAGCTTCGTAAGCTGAAAGCACTTGCCGATGAGCTGAACATCACGTTACTGCTTGTGCACCATCTCCGCAAGCAAGGCGACAGCGATCCGCTGAACAAGCTGTCAGGCACAACGGGAATCAGCGGTGCGGTGGATGCGGTGTTCGTGCTTGACAAAAGCAAGCGCAGTCAGGACAACGCCACACTTGTTGCAACGGGACGGGATATTGAATACCGTGAACTTGAAATCCGTTTCTCAAAAGACACGCACACGTGGGAGCTTGTCTCGGACAGTCTTGATGATCCAAGATTGCTTCTTCCAAGCGAGATGGACAAGCTGATTTCTTTTGTTCAGGGTATTGATTCGTTCACCGGAAGCAACACAGAGTTTGCGGAACGGTATTGTTCCTTCTCGGGAGAACAGATATCTGCAAAGGCGTTGAAGCAGCAGATGAACAAATGGAGATATACGCTTGAAGAACACGGTGTGTACTTCCTCAGCCACCGCAGTAACGGTGAACGTATCCTCGAAGTCAGATTCGTTCCTCCGTTTAGTGACGCAAGTGCCGTAAGTGACGCAGAAAACGGCAGTGCCAAATCTTGCGACCCTTGCGTTCCTTGCGTCACTGACGGTTCCGGCATTCGGTAAGCCGACAGCATTTTAATGCAGTCGGCATTTATTGCGAGTTTCGCCTTTGTGCCACGACAAGCCGGCAAAGGCATCGGGCTATGCCCATACCCCTACAAAAACAAAAAAGGAGATGTAATTTTATGAAGAAAGAAATAAAAACAGAGATACTCAGAACGAGAGTCTCGCCAGAGGAAAGAGAGCAGATCGAATACAAAGCGCTCTCTTCCTACCGAACCGTCAGCCGTTATCTCCGTGACGTTGCGCTGGATAAACCCATTGTGATTATCAACGGCGTGGACGAACTTGCCGATGAGCTTCGGCGTATCGGTAACAACCTCAATCAGATCACTCGCGCAGTTAACGCAGGAATGATCTCCGCCGTAAACCTGAACGAAACAAGAGAGGAGCTGAAAAAGATATGGCAATCGTTAAATTCATTACCTCGAGCTGTCCGATGAACAATATCTTTCGATCTAGCACCCGCCCCGACGCAACCGATCGAGATCTGATCGACGGTATCAACTGCACACCCGAATCGGCACACGATGAGTTCATGTTTGTAAAAGAGCGCTTCGGCAAAACAGACGGCAGACAGTACTATCACGTGATACAGTCCTTTGCTCCTGAAGAAAACGTAACGCCCGAGCTTGCACACGAGATTGGAATGGAGCTTGCGATGTACTTCGGCGGTTATCAGGCGGTGGTGTCAACCCATATCAACGAAGCGCATATCCACAATCACATCGTTTTTAATTCGGTGAACTTTGAAAACGGAAAGAAGTTTCATCAGTCGAGAGACGATATGCTGAAGGTAAAAGAGTACTCCAACAAGCTGTGCCGTGAGCGCGGTCTCTCGGTCACCGAAGAGAAATGCATCTACGGAAGATATCCCAAATGGAAAAAGCGTCTGTGTGCATTTCTTGATTGGGCGCTTGAATGCAGTCCCACACCTGAGGCCTTCATCGAATGTATGGAACGTCACGGATACAGCGTCAAGTGGTATTCGGATTACAAGTATATGACCTTCACCACACCCGAAGGTTACACCTGCCGTGACAACAAGCTTTTCGACGAGAGGTTTCTCAAATCCAACATCGAGCTGTACTTTGCTATGGGTGGATGTAACGGAGCGATGGCGGAAACGTACCGAAGCTACAAAACACCCGAACACGATGCCGATATGAATATGACGGTAACCACAGGACTAATCCGTATGCTTGGTGACGTTCTCTCAGTCGCACCGCCGAGAGAAACCTACACCCCAAGACAGCTTACCGAAATGGATTGGCAAGAAAAAGAGCGTCTCGAAGAAATACTCGGGCGCAAGATATCCCCTCAGGCATTCGTCTGCTACTGCACGCAAGAAGAGTACGAGCAGGCAAACGGCTTGGGAATGTATATGTAATGAATGGAGGAATTGAATGAAGAAAAAAGTTGTTTATGAAGATGAAGTTGACTATCGTATCCCATCCGGAAACGATTACGAAAAAGACGTTGCCACAAGCATCCGCAGAAGACAAACCAATCATCTGAAAGAAAAGACCTTGACTTCCACCACCGAGTATGTGATCGGCGGGATGAAGTACAAGGTCAATTCTATTTTTGATATGGACACGAAAGACAGCGACGAAGCATTGAAGCGGCTTATGGAAAAAGAAATTGATAAAGTTTCTTGACTTCTCCCGATTCTCGCTGGACATTGAAACCGATTGGGAGTATCCTGATGGCGCAGAATCTATAACTGCGCCACGCACTCTCAATCGGTTTGACATGACAAAGGAGGTAAAATGATATGTCAAACCAAACAGAAAAAATTACAGCATTATATTGCAGACTCTCTCAAGAGGACGAAAACAAGGGCGACAGCAATAGTATACAGAATCAGAGAGCCATTCTTGAAAAGTACGCAAAAGACAACGGATTTGAGAATATCCAAATCTTTGTAGACGACGGCTACTCAGGCGTCAGCTTTAACCGACCGGATTTCCAAAAACTCCTTGAAATGATGGAGCAAGGCAAGGTATCAACGCTAATCACCAAAGACCTCTCCCGTCTTGGCAGAAACTATATCGAGGTTGGCAACTACACCGAGATGCTGTTTCCGAGATGGAATGTGCGGTATATCGCTGTCAACGACAACTACGATTCGCTTTACAGCGAAGGCAACGAATTCGCTCCCTTCAAGAATCTCTTCAACGAATGGTTTGCAAGAGATACAAGCAAAAAGATCCGTGCCGTTGTGAAAGCCAAAGCGGAACGCGGTGAGCGTGTCAGCACGCAGATTCCGTACGGTTACAAGAAGGATCCCGACGTAAAGGGGCATCTGTTGATTGACGAAGAAACCGCACCCGTAGTAAGAATGATATTTGACTTATGCGCCGCCGGAAACGGTCCGAGAATCATAGCCAATATTCTACGCGAGAAGAAGATTCTCAAGCCTACCGTTTATCGTTATCGACAAATCGGCAGTTACGGTTGCATTACCGATACCGAAGATATCTACGGATGGAACGATAGAACCGTTGCGGGAATTCTTGATAACGAGGTCTATCTCGGACACACGGTCAACTGCAAAACAACGGTTGCTTCTTACAAGGACAAGCGAAAGCTTGAGCGTCCCGAAAGCGAATGGCTTCGCTTCGAGAACACGCATGAAGCCATTATTGATCAGGCTACTTGGGATATCGTTCGCAAGGTACGCGCAGGAAAACGCAGAAGAACAAGTATGGGGGATCTCAATAAATACAACGGACTCCTGTGCTGCTCAGATTGCGGTTCCAAATTATACTTTGTCAGAGGCACCACTATCAAGCCGGAAAATTACAGCTTTATCTGCAGTCGTTATCGCAAGCATATGGGCGAAGAGCAATGTACGCCTCATAACATTAAAGAAGCAGTGCTTGATGAAATCATCCTTGAGGAAATTCGCAAAACAAACTACTATGCGCGGGCGAAAACGAAAGAATTTGTTGAGTTCATAAACAAGAAAAGCTCCTCCGAAAATCGAAGAGAGCTTACAGCAAAAACAAATGAGCTTGGCAAATTAGAAAAACGCAATGCAGAGCTGAACGCCTTGTTCAAAAGACTTTACGAGGATAACGTCCTCGGTAAAATCACAAACGAGCAGTTCAGAATGCTGTCGGACGGGTATAATGCTGAGCAACGTGAACTTCAAGAACAGATTCCAAAGCTCCAAGCGGAGATAGAAGAATTGAAAGCTGCCTCTACGAATGTGGACAAGTTTATAGACGTTGCAAACAAGTACACGGATCTTAAAGAACTGACTCCCGAGGTACTCAGACTCTTTATAGCCAAAGTAGTGATCCACGAACGCGAATGTAAGTGGTCTAAAACATCGGAGCAGCAAATCGACATCTACTTCCGATATATCGGCAGATTAACCGCAGAACCAACAAAACAAGCAGTATAACAGGAAAGGACGGACAGCCTAAACTGTCCGTCCCACTCCAAGACACCGCCTTACGCTAAAACATCCTTATGAGAAGTAGCGTAAATGGCGTGCTTTTTTGTTTTTGCAAACAATGACGTGTGCCCCAAATCCAAGTTTATCGCTCACCTCGCCGCAAACAAAAAAAGTTGAACCTGAGCCGCCGTCGTAGCTGGCGGCGGACGAACGGTTACAGTGTCAAAGCGAATTGGAGCGTTAGCGACTGAGCGCGAATCGAGCGCCAGCCAAGGAGGTGCAAAGGGGAGCTCGAGGGGAATAGGAAACTGCGGCGAGCTGGTTCCTATGTCCCTCGAATTACGCGCAAAATGATCGGCAATCTAAAAAATTCCAATATACTTTCGTTATCCGGATAAAAGTAACTTTTATACCCATGTCGAAGAAATGCTTCGTCAAAGTATGCTACTTCAAGCTTCGTATCATTCGAGAGGGATGGACACCAACTGCGTAGGTTTCCACCCCTCTCGAGCTCTCCCACCCTTCCTTGCGGACGCTCGATTTGCGCTCAGTTCGCAAGCTCACAATTCGCTTTGACACTGCAACCGTTCGTCCGCCGCCAGTTGCATCGGCGGCTCAAGTGCTTCATTTTTTCATTTACCGCAAAAAGTTAGCGATGAGCTCTAATATGCCGACGAAAAATCCGCCTCTTTTTTCGAGAGACGGATTCGTTTTTTATTCGTAAAAATCAAGCAGCATATTAACGGTTCTTCCGTTAGCGGAAGCATTCGGCATCCACGGTGCGAAGTAAGGATCACACTGGTTGTAACGCTCAAGCATATAATATTCATCCGTCATCGCATATTTAAAGTTATCGCGGATGATCTCCTCGGCACGCTCACGGTCTCCCCAACGCATAAACGTCTTGAACCACATATATTCATCACTGCAAACATACCATACGACACATTTGCCGTTTTCGTCAAGGTTGTATGCACCCGAACCAACCGAAACGTCACGTCGTATGTCCTTCATTCTGCCGTAAAGACCGCCCTTTGAACGTCCGCAGCTCTTATATTGATTCAGAACTCGCTCGGCATCCTTACGGTCTGCATTAACCGCATGAACGATCCTTCCGCCCGAAACTCTGAAAAAGAACTTTTCATGAAGCTCCTCATTTGGAATAGTCAGTGCATACGGCACATCAATTTCATCGTTGTCACCCGATTTTCTGACAAGCTCATCCCAATATCCGCGAACGGATTTAAGGTAATCTTCATATCCCTCACGAATCTCTGCCGCATGGGGATCGCCGAAATATTCAGCCGCCTCGACGTATGCTTCAAGTCCAAAAAGATTACTTGCATCGGTCACAGTCCACCCCTGGAACACAAGCTCGTCGTCACATGAACGAAGCGGAGGAAGCAGTCCTTTCAGAATGAGACAACCCTTCTCGTCCCGATAATCTTCCTTAACGCGAGTATTTCGAATCCACTCGGAAGCCTTGAAAGCTCTTTCACTGTACTTGTCCCATGTAGCCTTACCTGCACTCATCGCATATTTTGCATATGTGAAAAGCACCGTCGCGGTTGCCATCGCCCAACTGATACCGAAAGGTACCATTTCACCGCTTTCCGTCTGAAATTCGTTAAAATAAAGCTCCATTACGGGATCAAGATAATCGCTGAAATCACCGATCCGGCACATCGCCTCGATCATCATCCAAGCTTCACCCGTCCAGATACGGCGCTGAAGTCCACCCTGACGTGGATAAAGATTATCGCTTCCTATTGCCATACTGAAGCACTGGAGCATCTGTACCGTAAGATGCTGTACCGTTTTTAAAAGCTCGGGATTTGACTTTATGCGCTCGGGAAGCTTTGTGATCTTTGCAAGCTCAAGAAGCCAAGCGGCAACAGTCTTTTCCATTTCCGCTGCATAATCAAAATCGGTCACGTCACCCTTACCGAGAGCAAAAATGAAAGTCTTTTCTTCGTCGGGCGCAAGCGTTACCGAAGCAATTCCCTTTTCGGCATCATAATCGAAACCGGGTGCGCTCAAATAATATTCACCGTCACGGAAAATCTCTCCGTCATAGCTGAAAGTTGACGGCAGTGCTTTCCAGTCGGCAACATCGGGATTATACGGCGCATAAACGTCCGGTGCATCGAGGATAAGCGTTTCCTCTTTTCCCGTGCGAATAAGGAAACCGAACTTCTGCGAATCTGCGGAAGTATTTTTTACATTTACCTTTATGTAGCAGGTCGGACATCGCTCAAAGCTTGAAAAACATTCAATTTCAAAGTCCAACGCTCCGAGTTTATTTTTAAGCCCGTGAACCGGAATGCCGTCCTCTCGCAGAATATTTTCCGATGTACGAAAATCGGATGAATTTCCGTCACCGTCGGTAAACCATATACCGCGTGAAATTATCTCCTCGTAACGTGCTGTAATCGGCTCTGTCGTTTCGCCGAAAACGATCTTTCCCTCTTTCCAAAGGGTGAACATTCTCTCAGCCTTCGGAGGATGTATATAACGTCTTGTTGTCACGGGACGCTGCCATTCTGCAACCATTGTAATTTTCTCCTTAATATTATCTTCGGAAATCATCTCTCTAAGAGTAATTATAACCTATCAACACAAAAAAATAAAGTCGCTATTTTCCTTATTTTTTGCACTTTCGTCCCGAATTGTAAATAATGTAAAATAGCTTACGCTTACTGTAAAGTCGGATTTACTTTTATTTTACCGTGATTTATTTTTATTTTACGGTAGTTTGCTTACGCTTTTTACTGTCAAGAATTAGAATATAAGCGTAACAAAAATAAATTTTAAATTTGAAAGGAGATCTTAAAAATGAAAAAGATCGTAAGTTTAGTTTTAGCAGCAATCATTGCTTGCACCACATTCGTCGGCTGTTCCGACACAAACAGCGTTGCCACAGACGGCTCCACCTCAATGAACAAGGTGATCGGCGCACTCGGGGAAGCCTTTGAAATTGATACCGGCATCACAGTAACATATAATGCCACCGGCTCGGGCGCAGGTATACAGGCAGTTTCAGAGAGCAGATGTGACATCGGACTTTCCAGCCGCGAGCTCAAGGATGAAGAAAAAGCAAGCGGACTCGAAGGCACTGTCCTCGCCTATGACGGCATTGCAATTATCGTAAATCCCGACAATCCCGTTTCCGAGCTGACCGTGGAAACCATCGCCAAAATCTACACCGGCGAAATCACCAACTGGAAAGACGTCGGCGGTAATGATGCCGAGATCGTACTCATCGGACGTGAAGCCGGAAGCGGTACAAGAGACGGCTTTGAATCCATCACAGACACAAAAGACAACTGCAAATACCGTCAGGAATTAACCTCAACCGGTGACGTTATCACCACCGTGTCAAGTAACCCGAACGCCATCGGATATGCTTCCCTCGCTTCGGTTAAGGATACTGTAAAGATCATCAGCGTTGACGGCGTTATCCCGAGCGAGGCAACCATTAAAGATGGCAGCTATGCCGTACAGCGTCCCTTCGTTCTCGTAACGAAAAAAGACACATCACTTTCCGAAAACGCACAAAAGTTCTTTGATTACATCACCTCTAAAGCAGCCAACGAGATCATCAGCGGCACAGGTGTCGTTCCCGCAAACTGAAGTCAAAACGACTGCACACCAGAACAGATATGAAAAAAAGATTATTTGAAAATACCGTTCACGGCATATTCCTCATGCTCGGTCTTATCACGGTCGGCTGTGTTCTGCTCATAACGGTGTATCTGATCGTTTCTGGCATTCCTGCCATTAAAGAGATCGGACTTGCTAACTTCCTTTTCGGCAAAGAATGGGCATCCACCGCCACTGAACCCAAATTCGGTATACTTCCGTTCATATTAACAAGCGTGTACGGAACCGCAGGCGCGATACTGATCGGAGTCCCAATCGGCTTCTTAACAGCTGTATTCCTATCAAAAGTCGCAGAAAAAAAGACGCGTGCCGTTATCGAAGCCGCAGTAAACCTCCTTGCAGGTATACCGTCTGTTGTTTACGGTCTTGTCGGTATGCTCGTGCTTGTTCCGGGTATACGTGAAATATTCGGTGTACCGGACGGCTCGGGACTGCTTGCCGCTATCATTGTGCTTGCGGTTATGATACTTCCGAACATTATAAAGGTATCTATCACAGCACTTGACGCTGTACCAAAGGAATATGAGGACGCTTCCCTTGCTCTCGGCGCAACTCCGACGGAAACATATTTCAAGGTGTCTGTGCCTGCCGCAAAAAGCGGTATTGCCGCCGCTGTTGTACTCGGTGTCGGACGTGCCATCGGTGAAGCAATGGCGGTCATGATGGTTGCAGGAAATGTCGCAAATATGCCCTCGCTTTTCGAGAGTGTACGCTTTCTCACAACAGCCGTCGCAAGCGAAATGGCATATTCAAGTCCCGGCAGCCTGCAGAGAAATGCACTCTTTTCAATTGCACTTGTGCTGTTCCTGTTTATTATGATGATAAATGCCGCACTTAACTTCTTCTTAAAGCGCAGCAAGGAGAAATAAAATGAATCAAAAACGAAAATTATATATCACAACAATGCGCGGCTTGATGGTCATCTCCACCGCACTGACAGCGGCACTGGTGCTCTTTCTTCTCGGCTATGTTTTGATAAAAGGTATCCCTAACATCACCTGGGAGCTGCTCTCAACAAAACCGAGCTATTTAACCGAGCGAATCGGCATCCTGCCCGATATTCTTAATACGGTTTATATCGTGCTCGCAACCCTTTTGGTAGTCCTGCCGCTCGGAGTCGGTGCGGCAATATATCTCACCGAGTATGCAAGAAACAAACGGCTTGTATCCATTATCGAATACGCCTCTGAAACCCTTTCGGGTATACCGTCCATTATCTACGGACTTGTCGGTATGCTGGTCTTTGCAGGCAACTTCGGAACAAGCCTGCTTGCCGGTGCATTGACACTCGTTATCATGAATCTTCCAACCGTCATGCGTACCACGCAGGAAAGCTTAAAAACCGTTCCGCAAAGTTACCGTGAAGGTGCATTCGGTCTTGGCGCAGGTAAATGGCGCGTTATACGAACGGTCGTACTTCCGGGATGCGTGGACGGCGTTATAACCGGATGTATCCTCTCTATTGGAAGAATCCTCGGCGAATCGGCGGCACTTCTTTTCACCGCAGGCTTTGCACATTCGCTTAACAGTATATTCACCGCCTTTACACGTCCGGGCGCTACCTTAAGCGTTGCACTTTATGTATACGCCAAGGAGGACGGTGAATTTGGAGTTGCCTTCGCTATCGCCGCAATTCTCATGGTACTGACGTTACTAATCAATCTCGCCGCATCGCTCGTCGGAAAATACTTCGCAAAAAGGAGAAACGCATGAATCAAATAATATCATCAAAGGAGCTTTGTCTTTGGTATGGCGACAACCAAGCTCTGAAAAATATAAACGCAGCTATCCCCGAAAAAAGCATAACCGCACTGATAGGTCCATCAGGCTGCGGAAAATCGACCTTTCTCAAAACGCTCAATCGCATGAACGATCTTGTCCCATCGGTCAAAATCACGGGAGATGTTTACTATAAAGGTCACAGTATATTCGATAAGGATATAGACGTAAACGAGCTTCGTCGGGACGTCGGTATGGTATTCCAAAAGCCAAACCCATTCCCGATGAGTATATACGATAATATCGCTTACGGCCCACGCACACACGGTATTAAAAACAAACCGAGACTCGATGAAATTGTTGAGCAGGCACTTCGCGATGCGGCAATTTGGGATGAAGTTAAGGACAGACTCAAAAAGAATGCCCTCGGACTTTCGGGCGGTCAGCAGCAGAGGCTTTGCATCGCACGTGCACTTGCAGTCGAGCCCAAGGTTTTGCTTATGGATGAACCGACCTCCGCACTCGATCCGATCTCAACCTCGCGAATCGAAGAGCTTGCACTGCAGCTAAAGGAAAAATATACAATAATTATAGTAACACACAATATGCAGCAGGCAGTTCGCATTTCGGATAACACAGCGTTCTTTCTTCTCGGAGAGCTGGTGGAATTTAACGAAACCGAGAAATTGTTCTCACAGCCGGACGATCAGCGTACCGAAGATTATATTACAGGAAGGTTTGGATAATTATGAGAAGCAGATTTGATGAACAGCTTAACCTGTTAAATGAGAAAATGATCCATATGGGCGCAGAATGTGAAAGCATCATCGCGCTCACCGCCGCAGCACTTTTAAAGGGAAACATCGCGGACGCAAAAAAAGCCAAAGAAAAAGGGCACCGAATTGACGAGCTGGAACGTGAGATCGAATCCATCTGCTTAAAGCTCTTACTCCAACAGCAGCCGGTTGCAAAAGACCTCCGTGTTATTTCCGCTGCACTTAAAATGATCACTGACATGGAAAGAATCGGCGATCAGGCAGAGGACATCGCGGAAATAATCACATTTCTTAACGGCAGAACCGGCGAGGAATGTCATGACATCCGACTGATGGCAGAAGCCACAATAAAAATGGTCACCGACAGCATCGACGCATATGTAAAAGGTGATCTTGACCTCGCAAAATCAGTAATCGATCACGACGATATCGTAGACGACGCTTTTGACAGAGTAAAGCAAACATTAATAAAGCTGATCGCCGAAAACACCGCCGACGGCGAATATGCAATAGACCTTCTGATGATCTCAAAATATTTTGAGCGCATCGGTGACCACGCAGTCAACATCGCAGAGTGGGTAGAATTTTCGCTAACGGGAGCTCACAAAGGTAAGTGCCAATAATATATCCGTTCCATTCATACGCGAAGCGTATATCACCTGCGAAGCAGATATCATAGCAATAGCTTATCACCCATTCCGCAAGGAATGGATATCATTAAAAAAGCACGCTTCTCTGAAAGAACCGATCAAGGTTACTTCTCATAAGCGTGCTTTTTTCTGGTGCCGGCAGTGGGACTTGAACCCACACGGTATTGCTACCAACGGATTTTGAGTCCGTCACGTCTGCCATTCCATCATGCCGGCGTATGGAGCTGCTAATCAGAATCGAACTGATGACCTCATCCTTACCAAGGATGCGCTCTACCAACTGAGCCATAGCAGCATGGTATCATTTGATACCGTATTATTATACCATACCGAAATATAAATTGCAAGAGGTTTAGGAAAATTTTTTATTTTTGAGATTATTATAAATAAGACTCACCGATTATCGATAAAGAACGCCAAGCTTGACCTGCATTCCTCTTTAAGCAGTTCCTTAAACCTAAATGCAGAAAGAGATACATACTTGTTAGTGTTTGTATATACATACGTATCTCTTGTGTACCCTTCAAGCACCTTCAAAGCCACATTTTCACCGAACAATCCCTTCCATGAAAACATCGGCACTATAGCCACGCCAACTCCAAGCTCAACGCATTTTCGTACATAATACGTATCATCGCTCTGTATTGCAATATGCGGCTTGAAACCGAGATCGTTACAGATGGAATGTGTCATACCGTACATACTGCTCTGCTCATGCATGGAAACAAACGGCTGTTTCGATAGCTCATTAATATTTATTCCCTCGGCTGATGCAATAGGATTCTCTCTTGAAACGGCAAGCGCAAGTCTTTCGGAAATTATTTTTTCTTTCGTATATTTATTTAACCCGTCATTCTCGCCGGAAATTATAAGATCAAACTTTTCATCAAAGGGATCTGCCAAAAAGTTTGTGCTGACATCAACGCCCGGATAAAGCTGATTGTATTTTTGAAGAGTATCCATCACTATACGCTGATTCGTGTTTATGCATATTTTTATCGTACCAAGTCCATCGTCCGAAAGGGCAAGCGAAGCATCGGAGATGAGCTTGAGTGCCTCTGATACCTTCTTATAAAATTCTCTGCCTTGTAAATTCAAAGAGATACTGTTTGCATGACGCACAAAAAGCGGAGTACCAAGCTCCTTCTCAAGCCGTCTTATGCTTTGTGATACCGCGGAAGCAGGCACGCCATATCGCTTCGCTGTCTGCGAAAGGTTCTCAAGTATCGCGGCATCGCAGAAATATTTAAGCTGAAGTAATTCCATAAAAGCACTCCCTTTCTATATATCCTTTAAAGTATTATATCAAATTTCAGCATAACTTTCAAGTTATTGTAGAATATATTATTTAATTCTTTACATTATGGTAACAGCATGATATAATGAAATTTAAAGAATAATCTGATTTTTAAAAAAATGAACCTTGTCATATTCTCTCCCCCATTTGTGAAATTCCTTGAAAATTGCTTCTCAACTTTTTTGTTACACTCGCCGAAATATCACATAAATAAAGGAAATTTCGGCATTTGTTAATTATTTATCATGCACTTTCACTCATTAAATCATAAAGATGGAGTTATCTTTTGTTGACAAAAGCATATTGATTTTTCATACTGTAAGTGATATAATATATAATGGTGGAAATCGTAGATTAACCGCAAAAAGAATGTTGAAAAAATAAACTCCAATTAACATTCTGTGAATAATCAAAGCTTTTAACAAAAACTAATTTTCAAAAGGAAGAGAATCATGAACAAGGTCACTATCATCGGAACCGGAAGCGTCGGTTCCACTATCGCTTACACGCTGACTGTAACAGGTCTCGTATCAGAGATCGTTATGATCGACGTCAACAACGAACGCGCACTCGGTGAAGCACTCGACATCCGTCAGGGTACACCCTTCTGCAGTCCTTGCTCCGTATACGCAGGCTCGTACCGTGACGCCGAGGGCTCGAGCATCGTTATCATCACCTCCGGTATCGCACGTAAGCCGGGACAGACACGTCTCGATCTCGCGCAAACAAATGTTAACATTACAAAGTCGATAATCCCCGAGATCGTAAAATACGCACCCGACGCGAATTACATAATCGTTTCAAACCCCGTTGATATTCTGACATACGTTTTCTGCAAATGTTCCGGACTTCCCGAAAGACGCATCATCGGCTCGGGTACAATCCTCGACACCGCACGTCTGCGCTCACGTCTTTCCGAGTATTACCGCATCAATCAGCAGAACGTACACGCATATGTCATGGGTGAGCACGGTGACTCCTCGTTCATTCCGTGGTCTATCGCGAACATTTCAAATGTACCGCTCGCAGACTGCGAAAACCTCATCGTCAACACAGACGGCATCTATCCCGAGCTGAATTACGACGACCTTGAGGAATACGTCCGCAAATCGGGCGCACGCGTTATCGAACGTAAGGGCGCAACCTTCTATGCGATCTCGGTTTCGGTATGTCACATCGTTAAATGCTTACTCAGCGGAATCGACACAACAATGACCGTTTCCACAATGATGCACGGCGAATACGGCATTGATGACGTCTGCCTCTCCGTGCTTTCGATAGTCGGACGCGAGGGCGCACACGGTAAGATCCTCACTCCTCTTACCGACGACGAGGTTGCAAAGCTCCGTCACAGCGCAAACTGTCTTAAAGATATCATTAATAATATAGTTATTTAACGAAAGGAAAATACAGTTATGGAATACCGTATTGAACATGACTCTATGGGCGAGATGAAGGTCCCTGCCGACAAGCTCTGGGCGGCACAGACACAGAGAAGCCGCGAAAACTTTGAGATCGGCGTCGGAATCGAAACCATGCCGCGTGAGATCGTACACGCTTTCGGAATACTCAAAAAGGCGGCGGCACTCGCAAATCACGAGCTGAAGCCCGAAAAGATGACAAAGGAAAAGGTTGACGCGATCAGTGCGGCTTGCGACGAGGTTATCGCAGGAAAGCTTGCGGATCACTTCCCTCTCGTTGTCTGGCAGACCGGCTCGGGTACACAGTCCAACATGAACGCAAACGAGGTCATCAGAAACCGTGCGAACCAGATCGCAGGCAAGGAGATTACCCATCCGAACGATGACATCAACATGAGCCAGTCCTCAAATGACACCTTCCCGACGGCAATGCACATTTCCGCTGTTATCGCTATTGAAGACAAGCTCATCCCTGCAGTAAACCAGCTTATCGAAACCTTCAAGCGTCTTGAGACCGAAAACGAGGGCATCGTTAAATCGGGACGTACACATCTCCAGGATGCAACCCCCATCAAATTCAGCCAGGAAATAAGCGGATGGCGTTCCTCTCTTGAGCGTGACGTAGAGCTTCTCCGTCTTGCAGTTAAACCGCTTTATGAGCTTGCACTCGGCGGCACTGCAGTCGGTACGGGACTTAACGCACCGAAAGGCTTTGACGTACTTGTTGCAAAGAAATGTGCCGAGCTTACAGGCAAGCCCTTCGTAACCGCAGCCAACAAATTCCATGCGCTCACCTCAAAGGACGAGCTCGTATTCGCACACGGTGCAATCAAGGCAACCGCCGCTGACATGATGAAGATCGCAAACGATATCCGTTGGCTTGCATCGGGCCCGCGTGACGGTCTTGGTGAGATATACATCCCCGAAAATGAGCCCGGCTCGTCCATTATGCCCGGCAAGGTCAACCCGACACAGTGTGAGGCGGTCACGATGGTCGCAGTACAGGTCATGGGTAACGACGTTGCAGTCGGTATGGCGGCATCGCAGGGTAACTTCGAACTCAACGTATTCATGCCCGTTGCGGCTTATAACTTCTTACAGTCAGCAAGACTTTTAGCTGAAGCAATCGTATCGTTTGACTTAAAGTGTGCGATCGGCATCACCGCAAACCGCGAGAAGATGCACCACAATCTCCACAATTCCCTCATGCTGGTCACCGCGCTCAACCCTTATATCGGCTACGAAAACGCGGCAAAGACAGCAAAGAAGGCATATAAAGATAACATTTCGCTTAAAGAAGCCTGCGTGGAGCTCGGTTTCCTGACAGCGGAAAAGTTTGATGAGGTATTCCACCCCGAAGAAATGTGCTGACGTATATCAGGCAGGAAAGGTGAAAATATATGAAAGTTACATATTTCCCCGGCTGTACACTGCGTACAAAGGCAAAAGAGCTTGACAGATATGCACACGCCGCGTGTAATGCTCTCGGCGTGGAGCTTGTCGAACCGGATACATGGCAATGCTGCGGCGGTGTCTTCTCATATGCAAAGGATGAGATCGCATCAAAGCTGCCGAGCGTACGTGCACTTATCGATGCACGCGACAAGAATGAGCCGCTTGTAACCGTTTGCTCGGCTTGTCACAATGTTATAAAGCAGACCAACCACCAAATAAAAACCGATGCAGATTTTGCATTTCGCATGAACAACTATCTTGCACAGGAAAAAGACGCACCTGCCCCCTATAACGGTGAGACAAAGGTGCTCCATCTGCTTGAACTCATCCGCGACGAGATCGGCTTTGATAAGGTTGCCGAAAAGGTACAGAAGCCGCTCACAGGCAAAAAGATCGCCGCATATTACGGTTGTCTCTTGCTCCGTCCGTCAAAGACAATGCAGATGGACGATCCCGAAAATCCCAAGATTATTGAAGATCTTATCCGTGTACTCGGCGGTGAACCCGTTATCTACCCTGCACGAAACGAATGCTGCGGCGGTTATATCGCACTTGAAGATGCAGAATCGGCAAAGAAACGCAGTAACTCGATTTCGGACAGTGCGGCGGCTCACGGTGCTGATATGATAATCACAGCTTGTCCGCTTTGCCGTTACAATCTTATTAAGAACGGCAGTAAGCTTCCCGTTGTTTATTTCACCGAGCTTCTTGCCGAGGCTCTCGGAGTCAAGGAGGATAACGATGGAGAATAAAAACGAACGACGCCGCGAGGAAATACTCCGCATATCGGGCGTTAATCCGAGAAAATGCATGAAATGCGGCAAATGCAGTGCGACCTGTCCGTCGTATGACGAGATGGAATATCATCCGCATGAGTTTGTATATATGGTCGAATCGGGTGAGCTTGCACCGCTGCTTGAATCAAAATCCATATACAAATGTCTGACCTGCTTTGCCTGCGTTGAGCGTTGTCCGAGAGGTGTTGAACCTGCGAAGCTCATTGAGGCAGTACGTCTCACAGTCATCCGCGAAAAGGGCGCAAATCATCTGAAAGCTGACGATATTCCCGCAAAGTTAGATGAAGAAATTCCGCAGCAGCTTTTAATGAGCGCATTCAGAAAATACAGTAAATAAATGTAGGAGAAAAACAGATGCAAAGAATCGGAGTATTCGTATGTCACTGCGGAACCAACATCGCAGGAACAGTTGATGTTGTCGCCGTCGCCGAAGCTCTTAAAAACGAGCCGGGCGTCGTTCACTCCGCAGAATATCAGTATATGTGCTCCCAGGCAGGTCAGGATCTTATCAAGGCTGCCATAAAAGAGCACAATTTAAGCGGCATCGTGGTCTGCTCCTGCTCACCGCGTATGCATGAAGCAACCTTCCGTAAAACTGCCGCTGCAGCAGGTCTCAATCCCTATATGGTCGAGATCGCAAACATCCGCGAGCAGTGTTCATGGATACATAAGGACATGGCAAGCGGCACAGAGAAGGCAATCATCCTCGGTAAAGCTGCAATTGCCAAGGTAAACTTAAACACGCCTCTCACACCCGGTGAATCGCCCGTAACCAAGCGTGCACTCGTCATCGGTGGAGGCATCGCAGGTATACAGACAGCACTCGACATCGCAGACGCAGGCTTCCCTGTTGACATTGTTGAAACCAAGCCCACCATCGGCGGTAAGATGGCACAGCTTGACAAAACCTTCCCGACACTCGACTGCGCGGCTTGTATACTGACACCGAAGATGGTTGACGTCGCACAGAACGAAAAGATACGCATCTTCTCGTATTCCGAGGTGGTTGACGTTCGCGGCTTTGTCGGCAACTTTGACGTGACTATCAAGAAAAGGGCACGTTATGTAAAAGAGGATATCTGCACAGGATGCGGACTGTGTACCGAAAAGTGCCCGCAGAAGAAAGTCCCGAACGAGTTCAACCTCGGCATGGACAACCGCCGTGCAATATATATCCCGTTCGCACAGGCTGTACCGAAGGTTGCAACCATCGACGCCGATTACTGCACAATGCTCAAAACGGGTAAATGCGGAGTCTGTGCAAAGGTATGTACTGCAGGTGCTATCGATTACGAGGCAAAGGACGAATTTATCGAAGAAAAGTACGGTGCTGTCGTTGTTGCAACCGGCTTCAATCCCATTTCGATGGATAAATTTGACGAGTTTGCATACAACCAGTCAAAGGACGTTATAACCTCGCTTGAATTTGAGCGACTCACAAATGCGGCAGGCCCGACAGCAGGTAAGCTTCTCCGCCCGTCAGACGGTGAGCATCCGCACACGATCGTATTTGTACAGTGCGTTGGTTCGAGATGTGAGGCTTGTGCAGAAAAGGGCAAGGAATACTGCTCAAAGATCTGCTGTATGTACACGGCAAAGCACGCAATGCTGACACGTGACAAATATCCCGACACAGACGTTTATGTGTTCTATATCGACGTGCGTACTCCCGGTAAAGCGTTTGACGAATTTTACCGCCGTGCAGTCGAGGAATACGGCGTTCACTATATCAAAGGCATGGTAGGAAAGGTTTCACCCGAAGGCAACAAATTAAAGGTTCAGGCGTCCGATCTCATCGCAGGAAAACAGCTTCATATCGACGCTGACCTCGTTGTCCTCGCTGCGGCAATCGAGCCCGACAAATCGGCAAGAGGACTTGCAACCATGCTCACTGCATCAATGGACACAAACGACTTCTTCACCGAAGCACATCCGAAGCTCCGTCCCGTTGAATCGCCGACAGCAGGTGTGTTCCTCTCGGGTACTTGCCAGGGACCGAAGGATATCCCCGAAACCGTATCCCAAGCAGGTGCGGCGGCATCCAAGGTCATCGGACTTCTCTGCAAGGATAAGCTGACGGGTAACCCGTGTGTCGCACAGTCGGACGAAATGATGTGTAACGGCTGTTCAAGCTGTGAGCGCGTATGTCCGTACGGCGCAATAACATATAGCGATAAAGAATTCAGAATGCCCGACAGAACAACAAAGATTCGCCGAGTTGCATCGGTAAATCCTGCGGTATGTCAGGGCTGTGGAGCTTGTACTGTCGCTTGTCCCTCGGGCGCGATGGATCTCAACGGCTTCAAAAATAATCAAATCATGGCGGAGGTTGACGCGATATGCAAGATGTAACAAATTTTAAGCCGCTTATCGTGGCATTCTGCTGTAACTGGTGTTCATATGCAGGCGCGGACCTTGCAGGCTCGAACAGACTCGCATACCCTGCGGACGTAAAGATCATACGTGTTCCCTGCTCCTGCCGCGTAAACCCGATGTTTATACTGCGTGCATTCCAGAGAGGCGCTGACGGCGTTATCATCTGCGGATGTCACCCCGGCGACTGTCACTACACCTCGGGCAACTACTATGCTCGTCGCCGTATGTCGCTTCTCTTCTCGATGCTCGATTATCTCGGCATTGAGCGCGACCGTACACGTGTTGAGTGGGTATCTGCCGCAGAGGGTGCGAAGTTCGCCGCAACAATGAATGATTTCGTTGAAAAAGTGACCGCTCTCGGTCCGAACAAAAGATTGGAGGATCTCAGATGCAAGAAGTAATGCGCGATAAGCTTGTCGCAAAGGCAAAAGAGCTTCTCACAGGCGGCGTTGTAACCCGTGTACTCGGCTGGAAGCGCGGTGAATTTTGCTATGACCTCACTCCCGGTATTTTTAAGAGTGCAGACGAGCTTGACAAAGAGTTCGATTTCGGCGATTTTGCCGCACCGAACCTTTCAAAATATCTTATAGACGAAACCCGCAAGGAGGACGGCAAGGTTGCAGTCTTCATGAAGCCCTGCGATACATACAGCTTCAATCAGCTTTTGACCGAGCACCGTATCGACCGTGAAAAGGTGTACGTCATCGGTGTTCCCTGCGAGGGCATGATCGACAACAAAAAGCTTTCCGCGGCGGCTGACGGTATCAAGAACGTTGCTGTTGACTATGAAAACGTCGTTGTCGAAACGCTTTGGGACGGAAATGTTACCGTACCGCGTGAATCTGTACTCGCAGAGAGATGCTTAAACTGCAAATCAAAGAAGCACGTCGCACTTGACGAGCTTGTCGGATATGAGGATGAGATCACCGAATGTAACCGTTTTGACGAGGTTGCACGCCTTGAGGCAATGACTCCCGAGGAACGCTTCGAATTCTGGCAGGGTGAATTATCACGCTGTATCCGCTGTAACGCCTGCCGCGATGTATGTCCTGCCTGCACCTGCGAAAAGTGCGTGTTCGACAATCCGAGCTCGGGTGTTGAATCGAAAGCTCCGTCCGATAGCTTCGAAGAAAAAATGTTCCATATTATAAGAGCGTTCCACGTTACGGGACGCTGCACAGACTGCGGCGAGTGCTCACGCGTATGTCCGCAGAATATACCGCTTCATCTTCTCAACCGCAAGTTCATCAAGGATATAAACGAGCTTTGGGGCGAATATCAGGCAGGTGCCGAGGTTGGCAGCCGTGCTCCGCTCGTAAATTATACGTTTGATGACATGGAGCCCTCCGAGGCTGTGGAAAGGGGCGATAAGAATGCGTAAAATTTCGCTCGATAAGCTTGATTTACTGTTTGCAAAAATTGCAGAAAATCAGTCGCTTTACATTCCCTCCGATTCTGTAGAAGGCGCAAAATTCACCAAATGGACAAACGGCACTGCGCTTACAAACGAGCTCAACACCGTGCGCGGCATAAAGGATTTCTTCTTCCCTCAGAGCGAAGATTTAATGAAGTTCAAAATGCAGGGAAAGAACATTGAGGTCATTGACATCCGCGATGAGCATGAGGATTTCGTAATCTTCGGTGCACGTGCCTGCGATGTACGCGCAATGACTGTGCTCGATAACGTTTTTCTCCATGCAGAGCCGGTTGATACATACTATAAAAACCGCCGTGAGCATGGCATTATCATGTCGCTTGCCTGCACACGTCCCGTCGAAACCTGCTTCTGCGGCACGTTCGGCATAGACGCGGCAAATCCCGAGGGAGATATCGTCTGCCATAAAACCGATGATGCGCTCTATATGAACGCCGTCAGCGAAAAAGGTACAGCTCTGCTTGATTCCCTCTCGGATATCACCGAGGATGCAGACACAAAGGCAGTCGATGAACAAAAGGCACTCATCAAAGAGCGTATGACAAAATTACCGCTCGCCGAGCTCACAACCGATGCATTCGGAGGCGGCAAGACAGAAAAATTCTTTGATTCTCCCGAGTGGGCAAAGCTTTCCGAAAGCTGTCTCGGATGCGGCACCTGTACATTCGTCTGCCCGACCTGTCAGTGCTACGATATCCGCGATTTTAAGACAAATGACGGCGTTGTACGTTATCGCTGCTGGGATTCGTGTATGTATTCGCAGTTCACAAGAATGGCACACGGCAATAACCGTAATTCGCAAAAGGAACGCTTCCGCCAGAGATTTATGCACAAGCTCGTTTACTACCCCGAAAACAATAACGGTATGTTCTCCTGCGTGGGATGCGGCAGATGCCTTGCGAAGTGCCCGATACGCATGAATATTGTTAAGGTTATGAAAGCATTGGAGGGTACAGACAATGGCTCAAATTAACGAAACCCTGATACCGGTCGTCGGCGTTATCACCGATGTACGCATCGACACACCGGATATAAAAACCTTCCGTGTTGTCACTCCCGACGGTAAAAAGCCGTTCGATCACAGACCGGGACAGTGTGCAATGCTGTCAGTCCCCGGTGTCGGTGAAGCGATGTTCTCGATAACATCCTCGCCCACAAACACGGAGTTTATGGAATTTTCCATCAAGAAATGCGGCTGTGTCACCGAGTGGCTTCACTCTGCCGAGGTCGGTCAGATGATAACCGTGCGCGGCCCTTACGGAAATCCGTTCCCCGTTGACGATGTATTCGCCGGTCACGATATGCTTTTCATCGCCGGTGGTGTCGGTCTTGCACCGCTTCGTTCCGTGATCAATTACTGCCGCCATTATCGCGACAAGTACGGCCGTATCGATATCGTTTACGGCTCTCGTTCAAAGGACGATCTGCTCGACTATAAGGAGATCATCGAGGAATGGCAGACCGATGAAAACGTTCACGTTCACTTAACCATCGACCGTGAGCAGGAGGGTTGGGACGGACACGTTGGCTTCGTACCTAACTATGTCAAGGAACTCGGATTTGACACAAACAAGATGGCAGTCCTCTGCGGTCCGCCAATCATGATCAAATTCACACTCCAGGGACTTATGGACATCGGCTTTGACAAGACACAGATCTACACAACTCTTGAGCTTCGCATGAAGTGCGGTGTCGGCAAGTGCGGACGCTGTAACGTCGGTGCAAAATACGTCTGCAAGGACGGTCCCGTTTTCCGCTGTGACGAGCTCGACGAGCTTCCGGACGAATATTAATAATTCAGGAGATTTAATGACATGGAAAACATGGTAAACATTTACCTCTACGGTAAGAAATACGAAGTTCCCTCGAACCTCACTATCATAAACGCCATGGAATACGCAGGCTATCAGCTCGTTCGCGGAGTTGGATGCCGTTGCGGCTTCTGCGGTGCGTGCGCTACTATATACCGCATAAAGGGACAGCAGGAATTAAAGACCTGCCTTGCCTGTCAGACGAAGGTTGAAGACAATATGTATATTGCAACGCTTCCCTTCTTCCCACTCGTAAAACAGCCCTACGATATCAAAAAGGTGAAACCCACCGAGCAGATCATGATGCAGCTCTATCCCGAAATCTACGCCTGCATCGGATGCAACGCCTGCACGAAGTCCTGTACACAGGAACTTAACGTAATGCAGTACATCGCATACGCTCAGAGAGGCGAATTTGAGAAGTGTGCAGAGGAATCGTTCGACTGCGTAATGTGCGGAGTATGCTCATCACGTTGTCCTGCCGGAATCACACATCCTCAGGTTGGACTGCTTGCAAGACGTCTCACCGGTAAATATCTCGCTCCCGAAACCGAACATCTCCTTGCACGCGTTGCCGAGATCGAAGCCGGCGACTGTCAGGCAGCTCTGCAGGATATCATGAAGAAAACTGCGGAAGAACTCAAAGAGATGTACAACAACCGCGATTTTGAGAAATAAGGGAGGGTAAAAAATGTATACTAACGAAATGCTTGAATCCATCAAAAAGGTGGAAGCAACCCGTCCGGCACGACTTGAAGCTGTACTCGCCGGAAATCATCCCCGACGCATGACTGCAGAGGAAAAGGATCAGGTTCTTCTCGAAAACCATCCCGACCATATCAAATCGCAGTTTGCCGAGCTTGTTATCGGCCCTAACAAGGGTGAAAAAGTTCCGCTCGAGCTCGCTGAAATTCTCCAGGCAAACCCCAGAGTAAAGTCTGCGGACATTGACCTTACCAAAATCGACTATGACGTTGACGTACTCATCATCGGTGGCGGTGGAGCAGGTTCAGCTGCAGCTATTATGGCTCACGAAAACGGTGCAAATGTAATGATCGTCACAAAGCTTCGTCACGGTGACGCCAACACCATGATGGCAGAGGGCGGTATTCAGGCGGCAGATAAGCCAAACGACAGCCCTGCACAGCATTATCTCGACGTTATGGGCGGCGGACACTTCAAGAATATCCCCGAACTCGTATATAAGCTCGTTAACGACGCTCCCGTATGTATCAAGTGGCTCAACGACCTTGGCGTAATGTTCGATAAGGAAGCGGACGGCACTATGGTAACCACACACGGCGGCGGTACATAAAGAAAGCGTATGCACGCCTGCAAGGACTATTCGGGCGCGGAGATCATGCGCGTCTTACGTGACGAGGTACAGAACCGTCAGATCCCCGTGGTTGACTTTACCTCCGCGATCGAGCTGATCAAGGACGAAAAGGGACGCGCGACGGGCGCTGTGCTGATGAACATGGAAACGGGCGAGCTGCTTGTCGCGCGCGCCAAGACCGTCATCATCGCAACGGGCGGCGCAGGACGCATGCACTATCAGGGCTTCCCCACCTCCAACCACTACGGCGCGACTGCCGACGGTCTGGTTCTGGGCTATCGCGTCGGCGCGAAGCTGCTGTATCAGGACACCCTGCAGTACCATCCGACCGGCGCTGCCTATCCGGAGCAGATTTTCGGCGCTCTGGTCACCGAAAAGGTCCGCTCTCTGGGCGCGAAGCTTTTCCTGTTTTTCCTTTATTGCTTCTACGGCAGCCTCATCTATCACTTTCATTGTTTTAACAACAAATACATTGCCGTCATCGGCTTTTTTCATCCTTACTTTTGCTTTAATAAATCCGT
>JAFTTS010000102.1 GCA_017466685.1 Clostridia bacterium | reverse complement strand
ATTTCCTGCGGTGAAGGCGGTGCTCTTTTAACAAATGACCGCACAGTTTTCGAACGCTCCCTCATCTATCACGACAGCGCGGCAGTTGCATACTTCGGCAATCAGCTCGACGGCGTTGAATCCTCGCTTTTCTGCGGCAGTGAATACCGTACCAACGAGATCGCGGCGGCAATTCTCCGCAAACAGCTTGTACGTCTTGATGACATTCTTGCAGACCTCCGTAAAATGAGAGATCATTTCATGTCCGAGCTTAAAGGACTTTGCGAGTTCGTTCCCTCGAACGACGTAAACGGCGGCTGTGCAACAACACTTGCGCTTCGCTTTAAAACAGCCGATGCGGCAAAGGCGTTCCACGAAACAACAGACGGTGTATCGACAACAATACCGATAAACACCGGTAAGCACGTTTACTCAAACTGGACACCCATCATCAACAAGGTCGGCGCATTCAATCCTTTAATGGACCCCTTCAAGATGGAAGCAAACAAGGACATCGTTCCCGATTACACCGTCGATATGTGTCCCGAAACGCTCGATCTTCTCGCAAGAACAGTGTACATCGCAATAAATCCCGATTGGACGGCTGCAGAGCGAGATGACAAGCTCGACATAATCAAAAAAGCACTGGCATAAACGCCGATCAAACATAAATAAAAAAGAATAGAAAGGCAGCCGTGATGTGTTTTAAATATTACATTGACCGCTGTCTTTCTGTTTTTAAGGCACTTGATAACCGTAAAATAATATGTTACAATTAAATCAAATCTAAAAATCATTCCCGAAAGGATTTTAGCTTATTATGAAACAAACTGCCATGCCCGATATGATGTGGAGTATGCTTCTCAACCTCGGCTCGAATATGTGGAGCAAAGAGGGCGAAAAAAAGCGTTATACACAGGATACTCTGCCATATCATGAAACCATGCATTGCGATAAAAAGGTCTGGGAGGAGGTCACCTCGTTTCTTCCCGAATGCGGCATAAACACGCTCGTTATAAACATCGGTGAGGGAGTTAAGCTTGATTCTCATCCCGAGATCGCCGTACCCGGTGCCTGGAGTAAAAATGAACTAAAGCAGGAGTTAAACCGTCTTCGCGGTATGGGTATCACACCGATTCCGAAGTTCAATTTCTCCTGTGCTCATAACGCCTGGATGAAGGATTACGGCTTCACGGTAAACACGCCGGAATATCATAAGTTCTGCAAGGATATCATCGAAGAAACCATCGAGCTTTTCGACACTCCGAAATTCTTCCACCTCGGTCTTAACGACGAAAACGGTGCAAATCAGGAGTACTTCCCTGTCACGATCGTCCGCAGTCCCAAGGTTATGATCGAAGATGCAAATGTGCTCTTTGATGCTTGTCTTGATAAGGGCGTGCGTCCCTGGATCTGGATGGATCCAACCGTGCTCGAGTCCTTTGGCGGTAAGGAATCCTTCCTTGCGAATGTCCCGAAAAGCGTTTTGATTTCGAATATGTACTTCGGTAATATCGCGCCTGATTACCCATCCGTTCCGAAAAAGGATCAGCAAGCGGGACTCATTCATATGACTCCTGCCGGGGTATTCAGAAATCCCGAAAAGACACTCCTTTATAATTTCCTTGATGAAAACGGTTACGATCAGATACCTGCAGGCTCATCACATATCTCCCGTCCCAATATGCTCCAGACCATGACATACTGCAACGAAACTATCAAGAATAAAGAAAAAATTCTCGGTTACATCACTGTTCCTTCGCTTCTCACCGACAGCGCAAGCATATACGGTCTAAAAGCCGACGCAACGCTCTTTAAGGCAGGCAAGGAATATGTTGCAGGAACCGGAAGAATACTCCGCTTTATCTGATACTGAATCATAAATTTTGAAAGGTAAAATTTTAATATGGAAATAGCAAATAACACAAATAAAATGTGGACGATGCTGCTTCATCTCGGAACAAATATGTGGAGTAAGCCGGGATGTGCCGAGTACAGCGAAACATTGCTTTGTGAAATGGACTGCTGGGAAAAAGTGACAAGCTTTCTGCCCGAGTGCGGTATCAACACTCTGCTTATCGATATCGGTGAGGGTATCATATTCGATTCTCACCCGGAGCTTGCAATCGAGGGTTCACTGCCCAAGGATACTTTCAAAAAGGAGCTTGAGCGCCTTCGTTCAATAGGCATAACTCCACTGCCGAAGTTCAATTTCTCATCGGGACACAGCGGATGGGCAAAGCAATATGCAAATATGATCGGCTCACCCGTATATTCAAAGCTCTGCCGTGATCTAATAGAAGAAACGATCGATCTTTTCGATAGGCCCGAATTTTTCCATCTCGGCATGGAGGAAGAAACCGCAGAGGATCAGGCAAACTTCCCTATCGCCGCAGTACGCAGTCCCTATAAGCTTATCGATGACGCAAATGACCTTTTTGAAACCTGCAGAAAAAACGGTGTCCGCCCATGGATGTGGGCAGATCCGCATCTCGTTGAAACCTTCGGCGGAGAAAAGGATTTCACTGGTAACGTCCCTAAGGATGTCCTTCTCTCAAACTGGTACTACGGTTTTGTTTCGCCCGATTATAAAAACTCCGAGGCACTTTTCTCACATTCCGGCAGAATTGAAGTTTATAATAAATTAGACCACTGGGGATATGAACAGGT
>JAFTTS010000101.1 GCA_017466685.1 Clostridia bacterium | reverse complement strand
TGATGTTCCAGCCCTCTCGAAAGAGTCCACGGATTCTCTCGATGTCCTTCGGCGTGATCTTCTTGTATTTGTACCTCTTGGGATTCTCACACTTGCTGTACTTCTCCGGGAATATACCTCTGTGCCGACTGAAGAAACCGTCAATCGCGTGCTCACTTAAACCGGTAGCCGCCGCGATCTCTCGTTGACACTTCCCGATACGGTACATCTCACGAATCGTCATAAGCGTCTGCTCCGTCCAACCGTGCCGTACCATACTTGGCGTAAGCTCAATCGGCAGAAGCGGAATACCGAGCGCAATACAGATATCGTCAGCCGTACCGCCGTAAATCTGCGCCAGGATCTCAACCTGTACCGCAGGATCAGCCGC
The DNA here is from genome assembly GCA_017466685.1 of Clostridia bacterium. Lineage (GTDB taxonomy): Bacteria > Bacillota > Clostridia > Oscillospirales > CAG-272 > Flemingiibacterium. Next base: position 10,723 of record JAFTTS010000101.1, on the reverse strand, counting down.
ACCTCGCATCATACCCTGCATCTCGGATATGTCCTCGTCTGTATATCTCATCAGCCCGACACCTCCGAACCGCACACTTCACAAATATGTACCGGCTTGTCCACTCTCGCCGCATCAATCGCAGACCAGGCTTCGAACGATAACAGCGGAACAACCATCATCGCCACAAGTAGGCTCGCCGAGATCACGCACAAAACCCTCTCGTTATACTTCATAAGTCACTCCTCCAATCTGATACCGACCTCCGAAGCGTAAATGAGACACGCTTCCTTGGCGGCATAATTCATAAACTGCGAATTGCCGTAAAAATGATCGCCCTTGCCGTCCGAATCGAGGACAGCATTTACATATGCACGCTTCGCCTTCTTGTACCGCTGTGCAAGCACCTGACCGTTCGGCTTGTCCCTGCGGAGCTTCTCAAGCTCACGTTCGATCTGCTCTTTCATTGTGTCTGCCATTATATTGTTACCTCCCTTCTCCGAGTAATGTTGATACGCTGATATTGAGCGTATTAGCAATACGCCCGAGCTCCTCAATCGTAATCTTTTGGGGATCGTTGATACGATTCCGCAAAGTCGATATCGTAAAACCGAGCGCATGAGAAACGGTACCGATGTCGCATCCGTCAGCCAACCGTTCAGCCTTATAGCCGAGTATATGCCGACGTACGCATTGATGCATCGCCGTCTGCTTGTCAACCGATAATCTCGGCATGATATGTCACCTCCCTTTTATGTTACATCCGCTGTCATAAGCTCATCTATAGAGCAGCCGAACAACTTTGACAGCTTGACAAGCATCTCCGCACGAGGATCCGCTTTGCCGGTTTCCCACTTCGCCACGGTCGAACGGTCAATATTCAGTTCTCGTGCGACCTCCTCCTGCGTAAGATTGACTTTCGCTCTCATTTCTTGAATCGTATTCACTTAATCACCTCCACGATTCTGAATCACATTCACATTATAACTCATATTTCAACTTTTGTCAATAGGTTTTGTGAAAGTTTTTCAGAATTTCTTGACAACGTGAATTTTGTTCACCATAATGATTATGAGGTGATTGAAATGACCTTTTCGGAAAAACTGAAAAAACTCCGTAAAGAGAAAAAAATAACACAAGAACAATTAGCACAAATTATAGGAGTGGAGCGTTCAAGTATCGGAAAATACGAAACCGGCACGCAACCATCCACCGATATTATGAAGCGAATAGCCGACTATTTCGGCGTAACCGTTGACTACCTGCTAGGTAGAGAGGAAATAAAAAAAGCCGCCGATAATATCGACAGCTTGCTTGTAAAACATCCACAACTCTTCCGCCCAAAGATGCGTAAAGTGCCAATACTCGGCGGCGTAGCGTGCGGCGAACCTATATACAGCCCTAACCTCGACGAGGAGTTCGCCCTGGTCAACGAAGATATCAACGCCGACTTTGCACTCGTGGCAAAAGGCGACAGCATGATAAATGCAGGAATCGGCGACGGCGACGTTATATACATCCAGGCACAGGACATGGTTGATAACGGTCAGATCGCCGCAGTGATTATCAGCGAGGAAGTCACACTCAAACGTGTTTATTATTACAGAGATAAAAACAAACTCGTCTTGCAGCCGGAAAACCCGAGCTACGAACCGCTCGTATATATGAATGAAGAACTCAACGAAATTCGCATCCTCGGCCGTGCAGTGGCACAGCTCAGGAAGATAAGGTAGAAAGCATGAATAACCGTTTACCAAAAATATTACTTGTGATCTTCTTCGCTCTCTCGAACTTATTGCTGTCAATATCCCCATTACACGCCGAGAACGATAGTGATTATTATAACAGATGGCTAAACAGCCGTGGTGATGAATGGATTCGGCACGAAGATTATGGTTTGGAGTTTTGCCTAACAGGAATCGATTGGCACACTACACATGAAGATACAGATTATTGGCAATTTCACCGAACTACAGATGAAAAAATTTCAGCTATAATAAAAATAGAATGCCGTAATGTCTATACTCCCGAAATGTTTGATTTCACCATCAAAAGAAAAGAGTGCGATAATACTGCGTTTTCATATGAATACATAACAGATATGTATGAAACGTCCGAATCGTCAGTGAGTATGGTAAATATAAATAGTGTAGATTTTTTCAAAGTTGATATCTCTCAACTTCTCAAGCCGAGTATTAACGACCTAATTTTGGCAGAGAAATATATCCATGTTTACGACGGCATATTTTATATATTCACATTTGTTGCATATGACGGCTATACTCAGCAAGATTATAACGATTTCATATCCACAATTGAGTCCGCAAACTATAGTGGAATGCAAATCGAAAGTCTTATAGAGAATGAAACCTCCGTTCTTTTAAAACACGTCCCTGTCAAAAATCTCATCTTCGCTATTCCGATATTAATTCCTTATCTCCTAAAAATAATATTGTTTCTCATTCCTTTTTTATATATGTTCAAGCTTTTCATACTGGAGCCAAGCTGTTCAAAAATTGCCAATTCCTATTGGTACACTAATAAATTGTTTTTGAAGTCAGCCCATCGCATCGCTTCAACACATTATTCATGGAAGCATTATAAAGAAAACAAATATGGATACATTGACAATCCCGGATTCTATAAGGCTTGTTCATATGTTACAGCCTTGCTTCTTTACGAATATTTTATAAAATGCGAGTACGGGAATGCTCGTAGCGAATATTTCCATAAAAAAATTCTGAAGAAACAAAAACAAATGCTACGAGATTTCTATATCAGTTATAAAATTGAATGTTCTTACAAAACTTTTGACAATCTTTCCTTATTTATGTCATTTCTGAATTTTGAAAAATTGCGTAAAGAACTTTTTGATCATCTCGATAAATACTGTGACAAGAGTGAAAATACAACCACAAACAATGAAAAAACGCAAGAAGCATATATCAGCTTTATTACACAGGCCGAATTGTATAATGACACAGAAAAGAGTTTTTTTGATAAACTCGATGAGATAGTATTTGCGATAAACTATGAATTTGAAATCATCAACTATAAAAGACTCAGAATTGAAGAACGACCATTAAGTTTTCTCACATAATTTTGCTATACCGTATAGAATCATGAAAAAAATCATCATTTTACTTTTTATTATCACCTTCGCTCTGCTCTGCCTACCGCTGTCGGCACATCCCGGCAGAACCGATGCCAACGGTGGACATTATAACCGTTCAACAGGTGAATATCACTATCATCATGGTTACTCAGCTCACTCACACTACGACATGGACAGTGACGGCGAAATAGACTGTCCCTACGATTTCGACGATAAAACCAACCACAAAAGCAGTACTGCCACAACATCTGCAAATGACGCCACAAACGAACCGTCCACCAACCCCGGAATCATAGCAGGAATCGTGGCAGCCTCGATTATCACCATATCGGGAGCCGGATTATACTTCGTAACAAAATAAAAAACGACCCCAACACAACACTGGGGGTCCCATCTCACAGAAAGGAGCCGCACGCATATGGTAAAAGTAGACCGTCTGCCATCGGGCAATTACCGTGCAAGAGTACATACCGGCAACGGTAAATATAAATCGATCACCGGCAAAGATAAAAAAGACGTGCAGCTCCGTGCCGCACAGTATGAAGCCGAAATCGAGATCGCTAACAATAACGGCGCAAGCGCAATGACACTCAACGATGCAATAGACGGCTACATCTCGCAAAAGCAAAACGTGTTGTCGCCGTCCACCGTTCGCGGATACCGAGCCGTACAACGCAATGCCACTCCCGAGCTTATGAAAATGAAACTCCGTGACATCGATGCCGAAGCGGTCCAGCGTGCAATAAATGACTTTGCAAGCGACCATTCACCCAAATATGTGCGCAATGCATACGGCCTCATCACAGCCGCGCTCAGTACATATAAACCAGAGCTTCGTCTTAAGACAACATTACCGCAAAAGAAAAAGGTCGAGATAGATATCCCGACCGAAGAAGATATGCAAAAATTATTCGAATATGCAAAGGATACCGATATGGAGATTCCAATCCGCCTTGGTGCGTGCTGCGGAATGCGCCGTTCGGAGATCCTCGGCTTAAAGTGGAGCGATATAAACCTTGAAGCCGGAACTATCAGCATAAATGAAGCCCTGGTACTCGACGAACATGGAACTGCTGTTTCAAAAGGCACAAAATCAATCGCAGGAACACGTGTTATACGAATGTATCCGTTTGTCAAAACCCTTCTCGAACGCGCACCGCATGACGGCAAATATGTCGTAACCCTTACCGGTACTCAAATCACCAAACGATTTGCAAAAATGCTCAAAGACTGCGATATCGAACATTACACATTCCACGCCCTTCGTCATTACCTGGTATCCGTTATGCTCTCACTGAATATCCCTAAATCATACATAGCCGATTACGTAGGTCATGAAACCGAGCATATGATCGACACAGTATACGGCCACATCATGGCACGTAAGAAAACCAATGTCGAGGACATTCTTCAAGAATATTTCACGCAATCTGTCACAAAATCTGTCATGAATTTTTAAAAAATCAGATATAATACGTATTTTTGGCTTCCAAAATCGGGTTCAAATCCCATTTCCAGCTCCAAAAGCCTCGAGGTTTTCCTTGGGGTTTTTTGTTTTGTCGCAAAAAATTCCCCGCCACACTGACGGGGAGAGTGACTATTCAATTTTATGTTCCGATGCTGTCCCAATCGATTTCACCATCATCGATAAATCCGCTTTTCTCTGCTTCCTTGATGCGAATTTCCTCTTCCGAGGTTGCTTTTGTAAAGTCGGGGTCCCACGCAAGAACAAGCTTTTTGATAAACTCGTATGCAAATTTCTTGTCCGCCTCTGGCAGGGCATCCATCAAACGAGCAGCTTCCATTGTAATACCGGACATTTAAAGCACCTCATTTTTAGTTATAGCTATCACTCGTTCCATCTGTATAAACAATTGTTTTTACATCATACTCGAAATTCAAGTCGGAATATTTTTCGTTATAAAGTTTAACGTGATTATCCATAAACTGATTTATATCTATTCCTAAATCGCCGACTGTTATATAACTATTCGGAGAAATGGTATTGCCTGTAAAATCACAGTTGATTGAAATAAAATCCTCACCAAACAAATCTTTGATTATAAGCGTTCCTTGTACACCTTTTATAGTTTTTGAACTCTTGTTGGTGATTTTGAAGCCAAACTCAACTCTTGGTGAATATCTGCCTGCGTTCCAATCTTCGTCAAGATTATATTTATTAGTTACCATTACTTGAACTTTTGACGATGCCTCACTATTCGAGAAATCGTTTTGCTGACTGTTCGACGAATCACCCGAATAAACTATGTTTTTAACCTCATACTTAAATTTTAAATCGTCAAAGTCCTCGTTGTAGAGTTTAACGTTGTTATCCATAAATTGATTTATGTCTATACCAATGTCGCCAACTGTTATTGTTCCGTTTGCCGAAATAGTGTTTCCAGTGAAATCGCAGTTCAAAGAAATGATTTCATCATCAAACAAATTATATACCGTAAGCGTTCCTTGAATGCCTTTAATGCTTTTTGCGGTCAAGTTATCAAGTTTGAATGTGAATTCTACTCTATCCGAATATCTACCTTGACTTGTGTTTTTGGGTATGTTCTTCTTGTTTGTTACTGTGACACGTACTTCTTCTTTTTTTGATTCTTCTTTCTTGGGCTCATCGTTTTGTGCTTTGTCAGCATTTTCCTCGATATCTGCTAAAGTGGGTAAAGCATTATCTGCGCTGTCACACGCAGAAAAAACGAAAGCACAAGAAAGCAATACTGTTGCTAAAAAAAGCAAGGTGATAATTTTCTTCGGTGTTGTTTTTGACTTCTTCATCTTTAGTCCTCCAAAATATGAAAAATAAAAAGGTGCGCCCCAATAAGAGAACGCACCCGAAAAATGCAAACTCCTATTGTTGCTACACAAATCTCAACGAAAGAGGACTCTCCTACATTCATCAGCGGAATCTGCATTTTTGCCAAATTCATACTGACAAATGTAAAAAGGGTATAATTCCCCCTATGAAAATAGAGAGTTTTTCTCTTTGAAATCGCTGATTTAATTTGTGTAGCAGTAATATTATACCACAAACCAATCTCAAATGTCAATAGCTCGTTTCCAAATTGGATTCCTTAGCTTTTTGCTATGCAAAAAACAGCACTTACACCGTTTTCGTTTCGATGTAAATGCTGTTTTAATTATTTTCACTTACTTACATAAAATTTTCTTCTGTAAGCCTTCTTCACGTAAGATGCCACCGCACATGCAATAAGCACGGCAAGGATAATACCGCACATCACATATATCGCCCCACTGACCGTTACATCAGATTTCAGCTCTTCCCAAAGAGTGTTTATGAGAAGCAGCTTGTCTCCGGTGAGATTTCTGTATGTGGATGTCGCAACGCTGCCTGTGTCGTACATCTTTTCGTAAGCGTCTTCCTTGATTTCCCCCATATACTCAATATATTCCTCGCTCTCAACAACAACACGGTTGGGCGAAGCATAATAAGTATACTCGGCATTGGCAACGGCAGGCTCCTCTGTGAGCATAAAATCAATATAGCGTTCGGCTATTTCCTTGTTTTTCGCACACTTCGGAATACACATCGCGTCTACGTAAAGATTGGTTCCCTCTTCGGGATAGAAAAATTCCAGATCGGAATTGTTCTCATACATCGCAAGATAATCTCCTGCATAGTACGCCGCAATCGCTGCAGAACCGTTCTCCATCTTGTTATAGATCTCGTCCATAACGTAACCCTGGAGAATGGGCTTCTGCTCCTTGAGCTTTTCGAGTGCAGCACGCCAATCCTCGTCGCTGTCCGAATTAACATCAAGACCGAGGAAATACTGTGCCGAACCGAAAGCATCACGGGAGTTATTGAACTGAAGAATATTTCCTTCATACTTTTCATCCCACATAAGCTGCCAGCTTCCGAGATTAGGTTCATCCTCGGGAATGACCGTTGTATTATAAATGATACCGATCATACCGTACATATACGGAACCGAATATTTATTTCCCGGGTCATAATCCGAATGAACGGAGGTCTCTCCGAAAAACTCGGGCAGAAGATTCTCAGCCGCGTGCGGAATGTTGTCATAGTTAAGCTCTGCCAAAAGCTCCTCATCGATAAGTCGCTCGATCATATAGTCGGACGGAACGATAACGTCATAGCTGACTGAGCCCGAGCTTAACTTCGCATAAAGAGATTCGTTGCTCGAAAAGGTTGAATAATTGACATTGACCTTTACGCCATAGGTTTCATAATACCATTCCTCAAACGCCTTATTTGAGTCAAGACAGCCCTCGGAGCCGTCGGAGATATATTCACCCCAGTTGTAAACATACAAGGTCACGCTGTCTGTAGTGCCGTTTGCGGAGCATCCCGAAAGTGAGAGCGTAACGGGAAGCATGAGGCAGAGAAAACAAATAACAAGCGAAAAAATTCGGCGATTTACGTTTTTCTTCATTGCCTTACCCCCTTTTCTCACTGACCTTGCGGCGACCGACAGAGCCTGCGAAGTTGACCACAAGGAGAATTATGAGTATCGCAACGACAATAAGCGACGAAAGCGCATACATACTGAACTTCACGTTATGTGCAGTCTGATTGTAAACATAAAGCGGAAGCGTCTGGAAATCGGGCGAGCTTACAAAATGGCTGATAACAAAATCGTCAAGCGACATTGTAAAGCCGAGCATAAGTCCCGAAACGATACCGGGAACGATCTCCGGAAGCTCCACCTTGAAAAATGCACGTGCAGGTGTACAGCCAAGATCCTGAGCCGCCTCGGAAAGTGACTTATCAAGTCCTCTGAAACGCGGCATGACCGACAGGAGTACATACGGCAGATTGAAGGTTACGTGCGCAATGAGCATCGTACCGAATCCGAAGAACGACTGCGATTTAAGAAAGCCTGCCACTGCAACAAACAGAAGCATCATCGAAACACCCGTAACGATATCGGGGTTCATCATGGGGATATTGGTCACAGTGTTGACCGCACCCTTGACATATTTGCTTTTCATACGATAAAGTCCGAGCGCACCGAAAGTGCCGATTATGGTTGCGATAACCGATGACGACACCGCAAGTATAAGCGAATTGAGAAGTGACGACAGAGCTTCCTCATCGTTAAAGAGCTCCTCGTACCAGACAAGTGAAGCACCCGAAAATTCGGCAAGGCTTCCCGATTCGTTGAACGAGAAAACGATCAAAACGATAATCGGAATATAAAGCAGGAAGAATATCAGGCCGATATAGAATTTTGACAGGAATTTCACGGCATGAAACCTCCTTTCTTCTGCCCCTTATCGCCATCGGAGGCACGGTCATCGTCCGTAAAGCGGTTCATAATGCCGACAGAGATTATAATAAGCACCATCATAACAAGCGAGATCGATGCGCCGACATTGTATGTACTGGGATTCTGGAAAAGACGCTCGATGGTATCACCGACGAGATCGATCTTACCTGCGCCGAGCTTCTGTGAAATATAGAATGTACTGATCGAGGGAACGAACACCATCGTAATGCCCGAAACGACACCCGATACAGTAAGCGGCATAATGACACGTGTCATCGTCTGGAATCCGGTACAACCAAGGTCCTGCGAAGCCTCGATGTAACGCTTGTCAAGCTTGGTCATAGCGGTGAATATCGGAAGGACCATATACGGCAAAAAGTCGTATATCATACCGAGTATAACACCGAAATTAGTTCCGACGATCGGGATCTTATCAAAACCGAGCTTCTCAAGCAGTGAATTAAGTAAGCCGCCGTTATCGAGAAGTGCCATCAGCGCATAGGTTCTGATAAGCAGGTTACACCACATGGGAAGCATAACGAGCACCATGAGTATCTTCTGTGCCCTCTCGGACTGCTTTGACATAAAGTACGCCAAGGGGTAACCGATAAGAAGACAGATCACAGTTGCAATAAGTGCAAAGGCGATCGAAAGAATGAACACATTGCCATACTGCGACAGAGAGGAAATGTTAGAAAACGAGAAATTCCCCTCTGCATCGGTAAAAGCAAAGTAGAGCACGAATATCATGGGAGCAACGATAAAGAGAATTGCCCACACAATATGCGGTGCTGCCGCTATCTTTTGAAACAGAGAGTTTTTTCTCATTTCTCATCCTCCTCGGGATTGCCGAGATTATCAAGCTCGTCACTGAAGGAAGAATAGTCACCGTATATACCCGAATATTCGGATTTCTTCATAACGTGAATAGCCTCAGGCTCAATGTGAAGTCCGATAGTCGCCTCAACAGCCACATAGTCGGAGGTCTCGATCATCCACTTGAAGCCCTGAACGTCAACGATTATCTCATAATAGTCGCCCTTGAATGTGACAGACGAAACAACACCCGTCAGCATACCCTCATCGGGCTTTACAACGTCAACGTCCTCAGGACGGACAACAACGTCAACCTGCTCACCCTTATCAAATCCCGAGTCAAGGCATTTAAACTCTGCACGGGAGAATTTAACTCGGTAATCGTCGAGCATAACACCGTCGAGAATATTGGATTCACCGATAAAGTCTGCAACGAAAGCGTTTACAGGCTCGTTATAGATATCGGTGGGTGTGCCGATCTGCTGAATTTCACCGTCTGCCATAACGACCACGGTGTCGGACATGGAGAGAGCTTCCTCTTGGTCGTGTGTTACGTAAATAAAGGTGATACCCGTTTTCTTCTGAATATTTTTAAGCTCGTTCTGCATATCCTTGCGAAGCTTTAAGTCAAGTGCACCGAGAGGCTCGTCAAGGAGCAGTACCTTCGGCGAATTAACAAGTGCACGTGCAATTGCAACACGCTGCTGCTGACCGCCTGAGAGGAGGTTTACGTTTCTCGTCTCGAAGCCCTTCATGTTAACCATCGTCAACATTCCCTCGACCTTTTCGTGTATCTCCTCCTCGGGAAGCTTTTTAAGACGCAGACCGAACGCTATATTTTCGTAAACGTTAAGATGCGGAAAAAGCGCATATTTCTGAAAAACAGTATTGACAGGACGTTTATGCGGAGGAACATCGTTAATACGCTTGCCCTCGAAAAATACGTCACCGGAATCGGGAGTCAGAAAACCGCCAACGATACGCAGTGTTGTAGTTTTACCGCAGCCCGAAGGACCGAGAAGCGTCACAAACTCCTTGTCGTGAATATCGAGGTTGATCTCGCGAAGAACCTTTTCGCCCTCATATTCCATTGTGATATTTTTAAGCTCAATAATTTTGTTTTTGTTCATTTCTCTGACTTGTGTACTCCTTTGATAGTAAAATAAAGTAAACCGTTAAAACGTACTGCGAAAAAAAATCACCCCGAACCAATGCTCCGACAAAATCGGCGTCGGATGACCGGAAAGAGATGGTAAAACAAATCGCCAGTACACACCCCACAATAAAGGTGATAGAACTATTGTAACAGAGATAATATAAAAAGTCAATAGTTTTTTCAAAATTCTTGAAATTTCGCGATTTTTTTGTGTTTATCTTGATTTAATCGGAGTTTTTCCGCGGAAAATCGGCGAATGCACTCAAATTCTCCCGAATCCTCGATTTTCGTGCGATTTTCTGTGACCGATCATGCATCACGTATCAACTCAGAGTATGGCACATAATAAAAAGATTTCCGTCACAAAAAACATCAACATTTTATGTATTTATT
>JAFTTS010000100.1 GCA_017466685.1 Clostridia bacterium | reverse complement strand
TAAAGGATCCGCCGCCCGAGGAATTGAAGGAAATCTTGTATTGGTTTGCGGTCCATTTTGCGTTGAGAGTCAGATCGCTATCAAGCTCCCATGTACCGCTTGTATACTGTGTACTGCCGTTAAACCATCCGTCGAATGTATAACCGGTACGTGTCGGAGTCGGGATGGAGTAATTACTTCCATAAACGACATCAACAGTTGACGAATAAGCCTTGCCGCCGTTAAGATTAAGCTTGATTGTGTGACGGTTTCCGGTCCAGTTTGCCTTGAAATTGAGATTGCCGACCGAATTTGTGGGGATCGTCACATCCTTCTTCGCCGTACTCTGTCCTTCATAGGTCCAGCCGAGGAAGGTGTAACCGTGACGTGTGGGATTCGGAATATCAAACGCCGCATCGTGTACGGTGTAGGTTTCCTTTCCGACATTCGCCATTGAACCGCCGTCAAGCTCGAAAGCAAGCGTATAATTGTCAAGCTCAAACGAAGGCGTGAGTGTTATATCGTTTGCAACAGTCCAAGAACCCGTATACGAATAAACATTGCTGCCGTCGCTCCAACCCTTAAAGGTATATCCGCGCTTGGTAAGCATCGGGAATTCATATGCAGCATCGTAAGTGACCGAAACAACCTTTTTGCCGTTTCCGTATTCACCCGGATCAAGGGTTACCGAATAGGTATTTGGCGACCATTTTGCGATATATGCACGGTCACCGCTGCTGCCATGCGAAATAACGACCGTTGGTGCCTCGCCATTTATATCCGATCCCTCCCAGGCAACAAACGTATATCCGACACGCGATGGATTCTTGAGAGTTATCGATTCGGTCTCATATGTATATTCGGTGGGATTGTTCTGCTCATCGGAATAAAGACTTGCATAAGTGATCTGATAAACCGTGGGCGTGAACTCTGCCTTCAGTGAAAGCTCGATGACCGTATCGTCAAAATCGGGCTTATAGGAGACGTTGACAAGCTTCCAGCCGAGGAAGTCATAATTCTGCATTGTTGCATTATAGAGATCCGCAAACTGAGCCTTATCCTCGAGAAGAACGTCCTTTTGTCTGTTGGCGTTTATAAATTCACCGCCGTTAAGATCGTAATGCAGCTGAACCTTGAGTCCCTTTTCAAGTGCAGCTTTAATGCTCGACTTGATGTCACCGCCCTGCAATATATCATCGGCGGTTTTGGCTGCAGTGATACGGTTCTTGCTGCCGTACAGTCCGAAGGAAAGCTTATACATACTGTGTGCACCGGCAAAATCCTCGGATGCAAGCTTTGAATCACCGATCTTTATGAAGATAAACGGTGTCAGTGCGATCGCCGCAATGATAAGCAATATTATAACGGCAATGATTATGCGCCGTACAGGATGCTTTTCTTTTTTCTTCTTCGGCTTCTTTCCGGGCTTTCTCGCACTCTCATTCTTAACCGGCGAAGTACCGGTCTGATTGCTGAAGCCACCCGTAATCTCTCGGATACCCGATTCGTTTTCGGGAGCGAAGCCTTGTGCAGCGGTATTGCCGATCTGTCCGCCGTTATTCTGCGGTGATGTGAAGCCGCTGAACTGCTCGTTACCGCCCTGAGGTGCCGTAAAGCCACTGAACTGCTCGTTACCGCCCTGAGGTGCCGTAAAACCACTGAACTGCCCGTTTCCACCCTGTGGTGTTGTGAAGCCGCTGAACTGCTCGTTACCGCCCTGAGGTGCTGTAAAGCCGCTGAACTGTTCGTTACCGCCCTGAGGTGCTGTAAAGCCGCTGAACTGTTCGTTACCGCCCTGAGGTGCTGTGAAACCCTGTTGACCGTTGTTAGCGCCTGAACCGGGATTCATGGGATTTTCATTCATAAGAGTCTCTCCTTCGTTTTTTAGCTGATCGCATCACTTGCGATATGACACTGTCACAAGAAAAATCACAAAGCCTTTAAGAATAATTCAAGCGTCATCGATCATCTGTATGCTTTCGCTTATCATACGTCTGATCGTACGCTCTGAATAATCATATTTTTTCGCCAGCTCGGCTATGTTTGTGCCGTCGAATTCTTTTATGACATTTTGCTGTATAATGCGTGGATTATAAAGGCGAACCGGGAAGGTTATCTGCTGCCCTTTGAAACGCAGATAAATCTTGATCGTCGATTCAAGACCGATGATTTCGGCTATTTCTTTATATACCGTGTTATAGAGATCTAAGTCTTTTTTCAACATTATTCCCCCTATTCTTATATATTTTACCACCGAGCTTTTGCCATGTAAAATGCAATTTTCATTGTATTTGTCAAAAAATTCCCGCTTCTTGTCGAATTACAATATAAAAGCACAAAATTGTGAAGTTTAAGGATGCCCGAGATGGAATAATCTACATAAAATGTCTATTCATGCAATAAATTTTGTTATTTGTGCACAGCGATTTTTTCAACGCTTTACAACAGTTAAGGTACAAAATGCATTAACTGAAATGGCAATTTTGCCAACTTACGGAAAAATGTCACAATTTGTCAAAGCATGAAATAAAATGTATTCGACGGGTATTGCAAGCTCCGAGAATATTATACCACATCGG
>JAFTTS010000099.1 GCA_017466685.1 Clostridia bacterium | reverse complement strand
TGCCGAGGTCTGCATGAATACTATCTTCTGTCCGACCATCGAAGCTATGGCAAAAGAGGGCAGACCTTTTAAGGGTGTAATTTATTTCGGTCTTATGATCACGGCAAAGGGCCCGAAGGTTATCGAATATAACGCTCGCTTCGGTGATCCCGAAACACAGGTCGTTCTTCCGAGACTTAAGACCGATCTTCTTGAAATTATCAACGCTGTTATCGACGAAAAGCTTGACACTGTTGAGATCGAATGGGAAAACAATGCCTGCGTCTGCGTTGTTGCGGCATCGGGCGGTTATCCCACAAAGTATGCAAAGGGTTATGAGATCAATGGACTTGACAAGCTTGAAGGTCGTGACGATATCATGGTATTCCACGCAGGAACAGACATAAAGGACGGCAAGCTCGTTACCTCGGGCGGACGTGTACTCGGCGTTACCGCAAAGGGCGCAAACCTTGATGAGGCTATTGCCAAGGCTTATGAGGCGATAAAGTCGGTTGAATTTACTGATATGCATTATCGCCGTGACATTGGTGTAAAATGAGTAAAAACAGTCATGATCTGCTTTCGACGGTTGCCCAAAAGATGCCTGAGCTCTCAAAGGGACAGAAGCAGATCGCAACCTATATGCTTGAGCATTACGATAAGGCGGCTTATATGACCGCTGCAAAGCTCGGTTCACTCGTCGGAGTTTCGGAATCGACGGTGGTGCGTTTTGCAAACGAGCTTGGCTTTGACGGTTATCCCGAACTTCAGCATTCACTTCAGGAGCTTATCAGAACCAAGCTGACAACTCTCCAGCGTATCGAGATAACAAACGACCGTATCGGGGATGCCGATCTTCTTGAAAAGGTGCTCATGTCGGACGTTGACAAGATCAGACGCACGCTTGACGAGATCGACCGCGAGAGCTTTAACGATGCCGTTGATGCGCTTATCGGAGCGAAGATGATATATATTATCGGTATGCGTTCGTCGTCGTCTGTTGCAAGTTTTCTCTATCACTATTTGAATCTGATATTTCCGCACGTCAGACTTGTTCGTACAACAAGCGGCTCGGAAATATTTGAGCAGATACTTCGTATTTCCTCGGATGACGTTATCATCGGAATCAGCTTTCCGCGTTACTCAAAGCGTATAATAAACGCGCTCGAATATGCAAAATCGCAGTCTGCACACGTCATCGCGCTGACCGATAGCGCTACCTCTCCGATTGCTGAACCGGCGGATGATCTTTTGCTTGCAAAGAGTGATATGGCATCCTTTGTCGATTCGCTTGTTGCACCGCTTTCGATCGTTAACGCGCTGATCGTTGCAATCGGTAAAAAGAAGCAGACAGAGTTTCGGAAACGTTCGAGCGTCTTGAAAATATCTGGGACGAATATGAGGTGTATGAAAAGCCCGATTCATCTGCATCGGGAAAATAACCGTTTATGAAAAAAATCATAATAATCGGCGGAGGTGCTGCAGGAATGACAGCGGCTATCTTCGCAAGTGAAGCAGGTGCCGATGTAACGCTTATCGAGCGCAACGACAGACTCGGCAAAAAGCTGCTTATAACAGGAAAAGGTCGCTGTAATGTAACGAACAACAGCGATATCAACACTCATATCGAAAACACACCGACCAATCCGCGTTTTATGTACACGGCGCTCAATAATTTCACACCGCAGGACGTTATGGAGTTTTTTGAGTCGCTCGGTGTACCGCTTAAAACAGAGCGTGGGGATCGCGTTTTTCCCGTTTCGGACAAGGCAGGCGATATTTGCGGTGCGCTGAAAAGGCGTATCAACCGTCTTGGTGTCAATGTCATAACGGCACGTGCGGAGAAGGTCATTTCCTCTGACGATGGATTTACTGTAACCGCAAATGGCAAAGAGTTACACTGCAATGCGGTTATACTCGCAACAGGCGGTGTATCCTATCCGCTGACGGGTTCGACCGGTGACGGTTACAAATTCGCGAAATCGCTCGGTCATACCATTATTGAAGCAAAGCCGTCACTTGTCCCCGTTGAGTGTGAGGAAAAGTGGATAAAAGAGGCAATGGGACTGTCGCTTCGCAATGTGTCGCTTACCGTTAAGGATGGCGATAAAGAGGTGTTTTTCGAGCAGGGTGAGATGTTACTCACGCATTTCGGCGTTTCCGGGCCTCTTGTTCTTTCGGCTTCGAGCCATATGAAAGGACTTGGAAGCAAAAAATTCGGTATGTTCATCGACTTAAAGCCTGCACTCGATTTTGACACGCTCGACAAGCGTCTGCAGAGTGATTTTTCGAAAAATATCAACAGAGATTTCATCAATTCTCTCGGTGAGCTGCTTCCGGCAAAGCTCATACCGATAATAGTGCGTCTTTCCGGAATTGACGGCAGATGTAAATGCAACTCGATAACACGTGAAGAACGCCACAAGCTCGTGTCACTTCTGAAGGCACTGCCATTAACTGCGAAAAAGTTCCGTCCGATCGATGAAGCTATTATTACCTCGGGCGGCGTTAATGTTAAGGAAATATCGCCGAAAACGATGGAATCGAAGATAGTTCCGGGACTTTATTTTGCCGGCGAGATTATCGACGTTGATGCATATACGGGCGGATTTAATCTGCAAATTGCGTTTTCCACGGCACGTCTTGCGGCTGAGTCTGCGGCGTGTGAGTGGTAAAATTACAGACAGGAGAAAAACTATGGATAAAATCGTAATCGCACTTGACGGACCGAGCGGTGCAGGTAAAAGCTCGCTTGCAAAACAGATATCAAAGCGGCTCGGTATCGTCTATCTTGACACGGGTGCTCTTTACCGCACGGTTGGTCTTTATGCGAAGAAAATGAGTGCCGATCCGCATGATGAAAAAGCGGTTGAACCGTTACTTGGCACTCTCGATATTGATGTTCTCATCGAGGACGGTGTACAGCAGGTTTACCTTAACGGCGAATGTGTCGGTGATGCGATACGTACGCCCGAGATGTCGATGTACGCTTCGGCTGTGTCGGCATTACCGTCTGTACGTGCGTTTTTACTTGAAACACAGCGCGGTTTTGCTCGTCGTTCGTCTGTTATTATGGATGGACGTGATATAGGAAGTGTTGTGCTTCCCGATGCGGATGTTAAAATTTATCTTACAGCAAGCGATGAAGTGCGTGCGATGCGCCGTACAAAGGAGCTGCTTGCAAAAGGTCAGAATGTCACATTTGAGGAAGTGCTTTCCGATATGAAGAAGCGTGACCATGCGGATTCAACACGTGCCGTTGCGCCTGCGATCAAGCCCGAGGATGCGGTAACGCTTGACAACAGCGAGCTTGACGAGGAGGGTACGGTGAAGCGTGCTCTTGAAATAATAGAGGAAAAAACAGGCCGGGGGAGCGGACAATAAATGAAGGTTTACAGATGGATCAAAAAATATCTGCAGGGACTTATAAAGCTTGTTTTCAGAATCCATATTCACGGCGCTGAAAATGAGCCTATGGAGGGTGGATATCTGCTGGTTTCAAATCACATCAGCTATATTGACGTTCTTGTTTCTGCCGTGGCACTCAAACGTCAGATACGCTTTATGGCGAAGAAGGAGCTTTTCAAGGTTCCTTTACTCGGCGGACTGATAAAGACGCTCGGTGCGTTTCCCGTTGACAGAAAGGGTAATGCCGTTGCACCAATAAGAAAGTCGATAGCTTTGCTTGAATCGGGTGAGGTCGTCGGTATGTTCCCACAGGGACACCGCTTGATGAAGCGTAAATTTGACACAACGAAAGGCGAGATCAAGGGCGGTGCGGCGATGACCTGCTGCCGTGCAAAGGTGCCGGTTCTGCCTGCGTTTATAGCGACGAAGAATGATAAGGTTATACCGTTTCGCAGAATTGATATTTACATTGGCAAACCGATTGCTTACGAGGAATTCGGTTTTGAAAAGGCAGGAAACGATGAGTATATGCGAGGAATCGGACTGATATTTGACCGTATTGCCGAGCTTGCGCCCGATGAGAGGCGAAGCAAATGAGTGTTACTGTTGCAAAGCTTGCCGGATTTTGTTTCGGCGTGTCACGTGCTGTTGATACGGTTGAAGAGGCTGTTCTTGAGGGCGGTACTATCTGTACGCTCGGTAAGCTTATACACAATCCCGGATTTATACGTGAGCTTGAAGCACGCGGTGTACGTGTCATTGATTCCGATGATATAGATGCTGTTGCAGCGGCTGCGAATGAAAGTAATCCCACTGTGGTGTGTACACGTGCACACGGCATTACCGCAGATCTTGATGAGCGTCTCAACTCTCTTGCGGCGGCAAATCCGTTTTTTAAAGTGCGTGATTGTACCTGTCCTTATGTCAAGAAGATCCACAATATCGCGAGAGATGAAACGGGTGATGATACAGTTCTTTGCGTGCTTGGCGATGAAAACCATCCCGAGGTGCAGGGAATAGTCAGCTATGCGCGGTGTGAGTATGTCATATCGACGTCGGCTGAGGAGCTGTGCCGCAAGCTTGATGTGGTCAATATTACCAATAAACGACCGATTTTGGTAGCGCAAACCACTCAAAACCTAATAGAATGGAAAAAAACTATAAAAATTTTTGAAAAACTATATACAAACGCGAAAATTTATGATACAATATGTAGTGTAACAGAAAATAGGCAGGATGAAGTCTTGAAGCTATCCCGAAAAATGGATATGATGATTATTATTGGCGGAAAAGAGAGTTCAAATACGAACAAACTCTATGACATCAGTAAGAAAAATTTACCCCTTTCCTTTTTGATTGAAGATGCTTCCTCCATTCCGCTCGAGTATGTTCAGCCCCATATGAAGGTGGGAATTGCCGCAGGAGCTTCAACTCCCGGCAAAATTATTCAGGAGGTTCAAAATATTATGAGCGAGAACATTGAAAAAACATTTGAAGAGATGCTTGACGAGAGCATCAAAACCATCAAGAACGGCGACCGTATCACAGGCGTGATCACACAGGTTTCCGACAACGAGATCCAGGTTGAGATCCCCGGCGTAAAGTTCACCGGTATCATTACATACGATGAACTCACCGATGATCCTTCGGTTAAGCTTTGCGAGCTTTACAAGGCCGGCGACGAGATCGAAGCTAAGGTTCTCAAGGTTAACGACGCAGAGGGCACTGCAGCTCTCTCCAAGAAGAAGATCGACGTTGATAAGAACTGGCAGGTTGTTGTTGATGCTTCTGCAAACAACGCTGTTATCGACGCTAAGATCATCGACGTTGTAAAGGGCGGCATTATCGGTCTTTGTGACGGTGTACGCGTATTCATTCCTGCATCGCAGTCCGGTCTTCCCAAGGACGCTGATCTTACCACTCTTAAGGGTGAGACAAAGCAGGTTAAGATTATTGATATCAACGAGCAGAGAAAGCGCGTTGTTGCTTCCATCCGTATCGTTGAAAGAGAAGCTAACAAGGCAAAGCGCGATGCATTCTGGGCACAGGTTGAGGAAGGTCAGCAGTACCGCGGTGAGGTTAAGAGCCTCATGAGCTACGGTGCATTCGTTGATCTCGGCGGTGTTGACGGTATGGTTCACTCCACAGAGCTTTCCTGGAGAAGAATCAAGCATCCTTCCGAGGTTGTTAACATTGGCGACGTTATCGACGTTACCGTTAAGGCTGTTGACAAGGAAGCTAAGAGAATTTCTCTCACATATAAGGCTCCCGACGAGGATCCCTGGAAACTCTTCACCGATAAGTATGCAGAGGGTGATGTTGCAACTGTTAAGGTTGTTTCCCTCATGGACTTCGGTGCATTTGCAGAGGTTGTTCCCGGTGCAGACGGTCTTATCCACGTTTCGCAGATCAGCCTTGACAAGATCAACAAGCCTGCTGACGTTCTCAAGGTTGGCGACGAGGTTGAGGCTAAGATCACTAAGGTAGACCTTGAAAACCACAAGATCAGCCTTTCGATCAAGGCACTTCTCATTCCCGAGGTAACTGAGGAGGAAGCTCCTGCAGCAGCTGAGGAAGTTGTTGAAGCAGTTGCAGAGGCAGCAGAAGAAGTTGCAGTAGAGGAAGCTCCTGCAGCAGAAGAAGCTCCCGCGGCTGACGCTGAATAATTAAAAAGATAGAGCTTAATGCAATGTCGCTGCATGGCGTTCGCATTAGGCTCTTGTCATATAAATTTATAAAGAGGTTCGTATTATGTCATTCGCAGTCGGATTTGTTAAATTCACAAATAAAATATTTCCTGCGGTCGTTCATCCTTTTAATCTTGCAAACGACAAGAAGATGACCTATGCCGAGTGGCAGTTTGAAAAGGGCGAAAGTACGATTGCCTGCTATAAGGGGATTTTCACTCCCGAGGAGATGTTTTTGGGTAAGGAAATACTCGATATGGGATGCGGTGCTGCCGGAAAGAGCCTTTACTATGCGTCTCTCGGTGCGGCACGTGTTGTCGGCGTTGATATAGTTGAGCGCTACGAGGCTGAAGCGACTGCACTTGCGGAGAAGCTCGGTTACGCGGAGGTTTTCAAGTTTGTTCGAGCATCGGCGGACGCACTTCCGTTTCCCGATGAGAGCTTCGATACGGTTATCATGAACGATTTCATGGAGCATATTTCAAATCCCGAAGCGGCACTTAAAGAAGCGATGCGTCTACTCAAAAAGGATGGACGAATTTTCATAAATTTCCCACCGTACTATCATCCGACAGGCGCACATCTCTCCGATACGATCCATATGCCGTGGATTCATATGTTTCTTTCCGAAAAGCAGCTTATCAAGGCATACAAGGCACTCGTAAAAGGGCTGCCGGATGAAAAGGAACGTCTTGATCTGCGTCTGACCACCGATCCCGACGGAACGGAACGACTTGGTTATATTAACAAAATGACTCTCAAGCGTTTTAAAAAGATACTTGCGAAGCTCGAAATTAAACCTGCACATTATCATGAAATTCCGCTGCGTAAGTTTTTAACTCCACTTGCGAAGCTGCCGTTTACAAAAGAGATGTTTGTGAAAATGGCGGTATGCGTTATCGCGAAACAGTGAAATATTATGTCGGCATCTTTTCGGAGGTGTCGGCTTTTTATTTTTTGCAAATCTCTTTACAAATGGCAGTTTTTGTGATATAATGATACTGCGACATAAACTGAATATAATTTGCAAAAAAGATGTGTGCGTTTTTACTATCGGTAAAAATGTACGCTCCCTTTCGTACACCTTTTTTGCAAGTGTGAATGTAAGTTTATGTCGCAGTAAACGGAGCTACCATTTTTCGTGCGTGGCTTCGGTTGCGCACTTTTTTGTTTTATAATATTCTTTGGAGGTTTTTTATTATGAGGAAAAAATTATCATTGGTAAGTCTGTTGTTAGTGTTGGGTATGCTTGCGACGGGATGCGGCTCGGAGATTAAGAATGAAAAAGACAATACAGTCGGAATAACGCAAGAGTCCGATACAGAAGGAGCTGCCGAAACAGAAGAAAACACCGAAACAGAAGAGAGCACCGAATCAAATGAAACTGCCGAAAGCGAAGAATCATCAGAGAATGCTAACAATTTATTTAGCAAGGGAATGTTGGCGGTGCGTGATGAAAACGGTTTATATGGATACATAAATAAGAGTGGAAAATACGTTATTGAACCGCAGTTTGAATATGCGAGTGATTTTACAAGCGAAGGTGTGGCTGCAGCTAAAGTTAATGGAAAATATGGATATATAAACATTGACGGTGAATATGTGATCGAGCCAAAATTTGATTATGCACGTGATTTTACAAGTGTAGGCGCGGCTGTAGTAAGAGTTAACGAAAAATATGGATATATAAACACAGAGGGCGATTACATTTTTGAGCCGCAGTTTGATACTGCAGCGGATTTCACAAATGCCGGTGTAGCTTGGGTGCTAATTGAAGATATCATGGAATATTCTGTTAAATATGGATATGTAAATATTGATGGCGGATATATTTTTGAACCGCAATTTGATCTTATAGATTATTCAGATATGGTTAGTGATGAAATTATCAAGAGAGTAAAGGTTGGTGAAAAATGGGGATTTGTAAATATTCTCGAAGGATATATTGTTGAACCGAAGTTTGAGGAGATAGACTATTTTACAAATAATGGTGTGGCTAAAGTAAAAATTGACGGAAAATATGGGCTCATAAACACAGATGGAGAATATATTATGGAGCCGAAATTTAATAATTTGGATTTATCCTATTATCCTTACTTTGATATAATTGGGATGTATGTTGATGGAAAATATCGATTTATGAATACCAATGGAGAATATATTACTGAATCCCAATTTGATGGTCTTGGATTTTATTATCACCCGGATCTTCGTATAATCTCGGTGGTTGTCAACAAAAAAGTTGGATATATAAATATTCAAGGAGAATATATAATTGAACCGCAATTTGATAGTTCCTTTTGCTTTACATACGAAGGAATCGCAGCTGTAAGGATTGACGGTAAATATGGATATATAAATGTTGACGGTGAATATATAATTGAACCGCAATTTGATTATGCATCAGATTTCTATAAGGGTAAAATTGCGCTCGTAGCAGTTAATGAAAAACGTGGATACATAAATATTGATGGCGAATATATTATTGAACCTCAATTTTATTCTGCAACGGATTTCGACGCTAAGGGTATAGCTATGGTGGCAATTGGAGATATCAATCAAGGCGTAAAATGGGGATATATAAACACTGATGGAGAATACATTTGTGAACCGAAATTTGATGAAGCACATCGTTTTGATGAGAATAATGTGGCTATTGTAGGGATTGGCGGAAAATTAGGACTTATCAATATGGATGGAGAATATATTTTTGAACCGCAATTTGATAAGATTGAAGATATAGAAAAAAATGGATTAGCACCAGTAAATGTTGATAATAAATGGGGAGTAGTTAATCTTGATGGCGAATTTGTTATAGAACCTGTAATTGGTTTTTATGATTTTTATTTTTATGACGACGGATATATCGTTATGGAGAAACGAGAAGGTCGCGAGACGATAGAATATATATATGATACAAAAGGTGTGTGTATTTTTCCAAACGCACAGAATGCTGAATAATTAAATAAAAAACGAAATCCGCCCACGCTCTGTAAAAAATGAGACGTGGGCGAACTTTTATATGGAGGACGGAAAAGTTTCTATTTTATATCTGACGATTCATGTCAACAAGGCACTGCTTGCAAACGAGCTTGCCCTTGTAGAGAATAACGTCATCCGCATTACCGCAGAAAAGGCAGGCGGGAACGTACTTTTTGAGGATGATCTTATCGTCGTCAACGAAGATTTCAATTGAATCCTTGGTCTTGATATCCATTTTATTGCGCAGCTCGATGGGGAGCACTATTCTGCCCAGCTCGTCTATTCTGCGGACGATACCTGTGGATTTCATATGGTGTTCTCCTTTGCTATTTTTACATATGTTTTCTTTTTGAGGATATATAAAGTGTGATTTCCTCTATGTATTAATTTTACCACAAATAGGAAATTCTGTCAATACATTTTTTGACAAAAAGATACAGGCTGATGTTGTCGGAAAATTGTGTATTTTGCCTAATATTTCAAAATATTACAAAATATGTTAGGAATGCCGTTTACTGTAATTTGAGTAAAAACAAAAAAATCCCGCTTCACACTTCTTGCGGCGTTGTACGGCAATTATTGTAAGCGGGATAATATTTAATTAGCTGTGGGATCGAGAACGAGATAATCGCCCATTATATTTTCGGCATAGGCAATCATATCGTCAGGTGAGGCATATGAGCCGTAAAGTCTGCCTGTACCGTGATTTTTTGCGACGTCTGCAGGATAATCACGCAGAAAATACAGATGTGAATTAAAGTAACTCGGGCCGTAGAAAAAGGCGGTTGGGATGAACTCCGGCGATTCGATAGTGAGCTCACCGTCACTCATTGCAACGATATCGAACGTCAGAAATCCGCCGACCATGTTCTGCCAATACTGCATTGCTGAAAGGAGATTTCCGAGCGAATATATGCAGAGTGTTTCACCGTGATCGGTTTCTATCCATTCGATTGGCTGAAGCACATGAGGGTGGTGACCAATGATAACGTCCGCACCGTTATCGGCAAGCAGCTTTGCGACTCTTTTTTGTTCAGCTGTTGGCGTCGAGATGTTTTCTTCTCCCCAGTGTATCGAAACAAATACAAGGTCTGCGGCGTTTTTTGCAAGCTCACACTGACGGATGATATCGTTATCGTTTATATATGGCACAACCAACTCGGACGAAACGGGAAGTCTTAAACCGTTCGTATCATAGGTATAAGCGAGGAATGCAATTTTTACGCCGTCACGCTCGATCATACGTATATTGTCATAGTCCTCGCGGTCACGGTAACCTCCGATCATCAGAATATCGCTCATTTCCTCGGATTCCCAGAAGTCGATAGTTGCCGAAAGTCCCTTTGCGCCTTTATCGCACATATGATTGTTTGCGATACTGACGATATCGAAGCCGATGTCAAGCAGATCACGTCCGAGGTCCTGCGGAGAGTTGAAATGCGGATAACCCGAAAGCTCGAAGCCCTCACCGCACATTAATGTTTCCTGATTGATAAACGCGAGATCGAAGCTTGCTATATAGTCGATCACATCTGCGTACATGGGCTTGAAGTCATACGCACGTGTTTCGGCAGTGGCACGCCTTTCTGCATCCATGTATATGCACGGGTGGATGACATTGTCACCTGCGGCGAGGAAGGAGATACGTACGGTCTCGGCAGGCTCGTTTATCGGTTCTTCGGGAATGACTGCGGCGTCGGTTGTTAATGTGATGTCTGTGAGTGTTTCATCGACTGAATCGGTGACGGTAGTTTCCGGAGGTTTATCGGTATCGCTGTTTTTGCATCCCGCGGTGAAGAGCAGTGTCATTGCCGCTGCGAGCAATAAAATTTTCTTTGTCATGGTCTACCTCATGTCATTTGTGTAATACTTAAATATAGTATACCACAAACAAAAAAATATGTAAAGCGATTTTAATAAAACCATTGTAATTTTTGTCGAAATATGGTAGAATAGTAGTAAATGAAATACCGTATGCTGTAAAGAGAAAGGACGTTAAAATCCGGTGAAACATTTCTTTGTAATAAATCCTGCGGCAGGTAAGGGCGTTGAAGCATCGCCGATTATCGGAGCCATAAAGGATGCTTGTGCGGCTGCTCATGCCGACTATGAAATATATAAGACAACTGCACGCGGTGATGCTACAATCTTTGTGAGAAACAAGATCAAGGAAAAACCAAGCGGCGAGGTGTGGCGTTTTTATGCCTGCGGCGGTGACGGTACTTTTTCCGAGGTTGTGAACGGTGCGATTAATGAAAATGCGAGATTATCTCCCGGTGCGCTTCCCGGCGTTGAGGTTGGGTGCATACCGATCGGAACTGGAAATGATTTTGTCAGAAATTTCACCTCACACGATTTTTTCCGCGATGTAACCAAGCAGCTTCTCGGTGACGCTACCGAAATAGACTGTTATTCGTGCGGTGAGGGAAGATACGGCGTAAACATGATAAATATCGGCTTTGACTGCGATGTTGTTGTTAAGGCAGGCGAATTTAAAAAGCGTCGTTTCATGCCGAAGGGACTT
>JAFTTS010000098.1 GCA_017466685.1 Clostridia bacterium | reverse complement strand
GTAGCTCACGCATTCACCCAGCCTGCCATCTTCATCGAAAACATGGCAATACTCTTTGCAACGCTCTCGCTTTGTTTGCTTATCAAACGAAGAATTGCGCTTCTTTCCCTTGTTTTCACCCTGTGGCTCTCGCTTGGAATAACCAATGCCATTCTCTTGACCATGCGTGCCTCATCGCCTCTCTCGGCAATCGATTTTCTGATAATCGGTGAAGCGATCAGCGTTCTCGGCGCATACCTCTCCGTGGTTGAAATGATACTCATCGGCGCACTCATTTTGGCGGCAATCGCACTGATCGTATTGCTGTTTATAAAGGGACCGCGCTCAAAGTCGGTCAATTATGCGAAAGCAGCCGATTGTATCATCGGTGCCGCTATTGTTTGTATTTTGGCAGTATTTTTGAATATGCAAAACAGCGTTTCGGCAACCGATCTTATCAATACATATAAAAAATGTGGCTTTACCGCCTGTTTCACACGCAGTATTTTCGTTCACGGTATCGACCGTCCGAGCGGCAACGATATTGACAACGCAAACGCCATCATGAACGAGATCAACTCAAAAAACGACACTCCCGTTTCGAACAAGGAGCTTGATTCGCCGAATATAGTTGTTGTACAGCTTGAATCGTTCTTTGACGTAAAGCATATAAAGGATATCGAATTTTCGAAGGACCCGATCCCGAATTTCACCGCACTTAAAGAGAATGGTATCTCCGGATATCTGCAGGTGGCACATATCGGCGGCGGTACGGCAAATATCGAGTTTGAATTTCTGACCGGAATGAACCTTGAACACTTCGGTATCGGTGAATTTCCGTATACGACCGTGCTTCAGACTCGTGCCTGCGAAACTATGGCGGCAAACCTGAAAACGCTCGATTATACAACTCACGCACTTCACAATCATATCGCGACCTTCTACGACAGAAACACCGTCTATCCCGCTCTCGGCTTCGATACGTTCACACCGATTGAAATGATGGACGAAACCAAACGTAACATACTCGGTTGGGCAAGCGATTCCATCCTTACAGACGAGATAAGATCAGCCCTTGATTCAACAGAGGGACAGGATTTCGTATTCACGGTCAGCGTACAGGGCCACGGCGGTTATCCCGATCATTCGGTGGAGCACATTATACCGCCGACGGAGGATGACGTTGACGTTTACGGCTTCGAGGATGAAAAGGTATACTATCAATATCATTTCTATACTAATCTGATACGTCAGATGGACGAAGCGGTCGGCGCAATATGCGATATGCTCGATGAACGCGGTGAGCCATATATCGTTGTGTTCTACGGCGACCATCTCCCTGCAATTCCTCTCACAAAGGAACAGCTTATAAATGACGATATGTATCAGACCGAATATGTGATCAAAACAAATATAAACCTCCCTGCCGCGGCAGATGTTGAGGACATAAACGAGCTTGACCGAAATCTTGAAACATATCAGCTCTCGGCATATATTCTTGATCTTATGGGAATATCCGTCGGAGATATCACACGCCTGCACCAGCATGAATTTGACACAGGCGAAACCTACGATGATGTTCTTGAAACGCTCGAATATCAACAGCTTTATGAAGAAGAAGCGATGTACGAGCCGACAGAAATGACATTCGGCACTTCACCGATAATAATCGAATCGTACAGCAAATCAGGCAACACGCTGTATGTCAACGGTTACGGCTTCAATCGCTACAGCAAGGTTAAGCTCGACGGCACAGCACGCAGTACAGTCTTCGTTGACGAATTTACACTGATGGTTGAAAACGCTCCGTCAAAGTTTGAAAGAGTTGATGTGGTTCAGACCTGCGATAACGGTACAGAGCTTGCATATGCCGTACAAATGCCTGAATAGTTCACGAAACCATACAATTTAAAAAGAGCCTCCTACGGTAGAATACAATCAACTACCATAGGAGGTTTTGTTATGCCGTCACGCAGAAGAGCATCAACCTGAATTTTCTTCATTTTCCGCATCACGACGTTTGATACGTAAGCCGTCCACGATACCGGCACTACGGCTTTTGCCCGAATACTTCGCATAAAAGAATCCGATCACCGCAAACACTGCCGCACCGATAAAGTTTACGAACATATCCTTCATCGTATCATAAAGTCCGATATCGAGATAGCCGTTGACGGCAAGCACCTGTCCGTTGACCGCCGTTTCGGTGATACCGCTTATCTTAACAGCAACATTTGTCGCATCCGGGTTAAGTGCGACGGACGAGATCGTATTGATGACCGTGTCCTTTTGCATATCGGTCTGCACAAGAAAATCCGCACCGAATTCAAGAAACTCCCAAAGCGCACCGATCGTCATCGAAAAACAGAATGAAACCAGTGCCACAAAAAACGGGGACAGATTAAATTTTATCTTCTCGCTTCTATTGAGCAGATCGATCAGTGAGAGTCCCATCGCAGCCGCAAGGAAACCGGTTGCAGTGTGAAGCATGGTGTCCCAGAGCGGATATTTTATATAGTAATCGTTAAGCTCGCCGAGGATCTCTGCCGCGAAAATGAATATGAGTACGATATTTTCAAGCAGCGTCGGCAGCTCCACCTTGAACGTGTGCGACACAAACGCAGGTATAAGAAAAAGTGCGAGCGTTAATGCACACAAAAATGCGTTTTCAAAGTTACCGAGAAAGAGAGAACGTATACCTGCCGCGATGACCAATGTACGAAACACCACAAACAGTATGAGCGTTGACTTGCTTCGTCGGAATTCACTTTCCAGCTGACGGAAGAAACCGTCCTTTTTCTTATGCTTTCGCTTCAAAACTTATCACCTCTTTTAAAAAATCACCCCGGACGTGATCTGCCCGAGGTGAAAGTAATCTTTATTCGGCTGTGCTTACAGTGTCAGTGGTTTTCTCGGTGCCAAGATAATCGGGCAGCTTCATTCCTGCCATATCGAACATTTCGTTCATCGGAGGGATCGACTTCATCATACCCGAGAGGAAATTCGCCGTCGCGGTCTTACCGTCTGCACCGGTACTGCCGCCATCCCAGACTGTAACCTTATCGATCTTGAGATTCTTGATAGCTTCAACCTGGATCTTCGTGAGCTCTTCAAGCTTATCGGCAACCATGAGACGAATAGCGTCATTCGATTCGCCGCCGGCACTCTTAACGATCTCAGCAAAACCTTCAGCCTGCTTGATGAGGATCTCTCGCATACCTTCTGCTTCTGCCTGCATCTTAAGAAGTACTGCATCCGCTTCACCCTTTGCGATACGGCGGATCTGTTCAGCCTCAGCTTCTGCTTTAAGCTCAAGCTCTTTCTTTTCAATTTCAGCCTTGACAAGGACATCTGCCTCGAGAGTTGCCTGTTCAAGCGATGCACGCGCAAGCTCGGCTGCCTTCTGTGCGGAATACGCTTCCTCGAGTGCCTTCGCTTCCTGGATCTTCTCTGCCGCGGTTGCACGCTTCAGTGCCTCTGCCTCACGTTCACGACGAGCCGCATCCGATTCGGCAACCTGTACCTTAGCCTCGTTTTCACCCTTGATAGCCTCGGAGTTTGCAATTGAAACGTTAATACGCTGGTCGCGCTCTGCATTCGCGGAACCGATTGCACCCTCGCGGTCAGCTTCTGCAACGGAAATCTTAGCATCGTTGATAGCCTTTGCCGCAGCTTCTTTACCGAGCGCCATAATGTATCCGCTTTCATCAGTAATGTCGGTGACGTTTACGTTAATGAGACGCAGACCGATTTTCTTAAGCTCGGTTTCCACGTTTCTTGAAACCGCCTCAAGGAATTTATCGCGGTCATTATTGATCTCCTCGATCTCCATCGTTGCAACAACGAGACGAAGCTGACCGAAGATAATATCCTTTGCAAGCTCCTGAATATCATTGAGCTTGAGTCCGAGCATACGTTCAGCCGCATTCTGCATAACACCGGGCTCGGTTGAAATACCGACTGTAAATCGCGAGGGAACGTCAACGCGGATATTCTGCTTTGAAAGCGCATTGCGAAGGTCAACATTTATCGACATGGGCGTTAAATCAAGAAACTCAACCGCCTGAATAACGGGCCAGATAAATGCCGCGCCACCGTGAATACATTTAGCGGAACGTGATGTACCGTCTGAATTGTTTCCAACCTTACCGTAAATAACCATAACCTTATCGGACGGACATTTTCTGTAACGCGACGCAATAACGATCAGCGTCGTCAAGAGAAGCAGCGCGATAACACAGATGAGAACAAGCAAGTTCGAGCCGATCCCACCTGCACCGACAAGCGACATTAAATTATTAAGCATAGTTTTATCTCCTTTATAAATTATTATTTTACAACCTTTTCAACAACGACGAGTCCCGATTCATCAGCAGAAACGACACGTACCGTATCGCCTGTTTTGAAGCCCTCATCGCTTCCCGAAATAGCATCAACCTCAACAAATCTGTCCTGAAGCGTGATATTGATCTTACCGCGTCCCTCACCCTTCGGCGGAATCGGGATATAAACCTCGCCAACCTTACCGAGCGCAAGTCCGATTTGTATATTACCGCTCGACTGCAGTTTAAGAACCGCCTTCATGAGATAAGCAATTCCAATCATCGCGGCAATACCGCAAATGAGCGCAAGGAATATCGACAACGTGTTACCAAGACCGAGATCGACAAAAACGATTCCCGACCAACCGGCAACGCAGAAAAGCGAAACAATACCGCGCACCGTAAACAGTGTAAGTCCGTCATCGCCCGACGCAGCCTCACCGATATCGAAGCCGTCGGGATCAACATCCGCGTCTGCACCGTCGCCGTCACCGATACCGAACATTAGCAGTACCGTTTGAACAACAAGCACCAAGGTTGCAGGAATACCGATGCAAGCGAACACCTGCTGAAGTCCCGTGAGCGAATCCCACCAAGCAAACATTATTATCTACACTCCTTTACAAAATGATGTCATAAATCAGCGTAAAAAAACTTCGTCAAACATACCGTTCGCCTTTTGACGGACCAGCGCGGCATAATAGGTCATTATGATGATACCACAAGCACGTTCAAGGCGTTTGCGAGCACCGACCGCACGTTCCTCATAGGATTCAAGCACAAGAGAAATAAGCTCGCTTACACTGTCGGCATCGGGAGTTGTTTCATCGCTGACAAGCTGGTCGATAACGCGGCAAAGATAATCGTAAAGTTCAGACTCGGGAATGATATCATCGCTCGTATCACCGGCAACACCGTTAACATATGTCAAAAGCCTTGCGATACGGTCAAGCTGCATTGATTCACGCATCATATTAATAATAAGTATGCGTGCAATCTGATTTTTATCATAGCGCTTGTTATGGGCATTGGCAACCCAGCCGCGTTTTGTCCAGTTTTGGAGGGTTGAACCGTCGATGCCGCAAATTTCGCGTATTTGCGAGAGCATGATTCCATCGGTTATGAAGAAGATTTTATTGAGGAATTCAAGCCCTGTAACATCGCCCATCTTTTTTCTTTCCATTATAGTTCCGGGGATAAGTGTACTCTGGATTTCAAGTTTCACACAGGTTTCTCTCCTTTCCGATAATTACTTCTGTAATTAGATTATATCACACGGTCACGTGATTGTCAATAGGAATGTTGTGATTTTTTATGAATATTTTGTAAAAGCACAAAACTAACTTCAGCCGCGTCAGCGGCGTTATAACAGCAAAAGAAACAATGAAGCCACTGAGCCGCCGATGTAACTGGCGGCGGACGAACGGTCACAGTAAACAAAGCGAATCCGAAGCC
>JAFTTS010000097.1 GCA_017466685.1 Clostridia bacterium | reverse complement strand
TTAACAGAGATCTTGACATTGTTAAGGTCGAAGGACTTATTGTCCTCAATGGTTTGACCGCCCTTGATATCAAGCAGGAATCCTCCGTCTGCGCTTGCAACGTATGTGGTTTCAACATGACGCCATTCATGATTGATTATGAATTCGTTGCCGTTTGCATTGGATGGATTGTCAACCTTAAGTGCGGTATTGTTTACATACGCGCGGACTGTGAATTCTTCGCCTTCATTTGTTGCACGGATATCATACGAGATAGTGTATGTTCTTCCTGCTTCAGCTGCAAAAGGACCTGTGAGTCTTGCAGGAGAATGGTTGACGTCACGATCGCTTACAGTGATGTAACCGTCACCGTTTTCTTCGTTCCATGTGAACTTCATAGAACCGTAACCGGGTTTCCAGAGTGCTGTTGCAGTTACCTTATCGTCAAATGTTCCAGCAGGATAGAGGTCGTCCTCGGTTGCTCCGCCTGACTTGATAATGGTAATGTTATCGAAATCGAAGTCATTTTCGTCCGGGCTATCTGTGCTCTGTCCGCCCTTGATTTCAAGAGTGAGAGGACCGGATTCGGTCGCAACGAAGGTGCTTTCAACGTGCAGCCACTCATGGGTGATATCAAACTCAATAGGGCTGTTCGGATTTGCATTTGCAACTGTAAGTCCGACATTGTTCATGTACGAACGAACGGTGAATACGTCACCCTCGTGAGATGCACGGATGTCATACGAGATGTTGTATGTTGCACCTATAACTGCCTTAAATCCGAGATTTGCATTGACAGGAGCGTGTCCGACGGGACGGTCGTAGACTCTGAGGAAGCCGTTGCCGTTTTCTTCCTGCATCCACTTAACCTTACCGTATCCGGCACCGTAACCGGGAATCCAGCCATATACGCCCTCGGTTTCGAAGTCGCCTACCTGATAGAGATTGAAACCGCCTTCAATATCATCTGTGTTGATAAGGTTGAGATTTCTGATATCGAAGTCTTTGGTGAACTTGGACATCGGACCGCCGAAGATCTTAATGAAGAGATCCTGCTTCTTCTCAACCTCAAACATGAATTCTACCTTGGTCCATTCATTGTTGAGTGCTTCACTGTAAATGTCGCCGCCGGTTGTGAGACGCAGTTTGGTCTTCTCGCCGGGGTTGGAAGCACGCAGCTCGACAGAAAGGATATACAAGCCCGGCTTGAGGATGACACCAGGTCTGTAAACAAGGCTGTCTGTGTTTTTCTTAATGTCGCTTACTCTGATGAAGTTGCCGTCATCAGCAGTGTGGAATGTGATTGTCTGACCGTCGGTTGCCCACTGTTTAGCACCACTTCTTGTGATTGCAAGCGAGAAATGATTAGTGGGATCGTATGCTGCATTTTCCTCCCTCTTGAGCATAAGGAGAGTCATAACTGTTCCGATATCAACGGTGCTCAGATCCACATACTTTTCAATAAGCTCGATCTGAATGTCACCAAGGAAATCGATATCATTGTTGAACATAAGACGGATATCGGTTGTGTTAAGCTCAACACGTGTTGAAAGAACGAATGTTACATCGCGCCAATCCTTGCCCGAGAGAGTAATATCAGAGTTACCCGAATATGCCCGGAGAGCTGTGCTGCCTGCAAATGCAGAGAGAACTGCGTCAGCATCGTGTGCGCGGAATGTACCCTTGATATGGTATGTACCTGCAGAGAGGAGATAATCAGATTCGGAACCGATTGCAGGAGAGATAGAGCCTGTGCCGCTTCCTGCGGTTGTGTAATAAGATTGTTCCATTCTGATAGTACCGCCTGTGGAGCCGTAACCGTTACCTGTCGGAGCCCATGCCGAAACGTCATTAAGGAGAACGGCATTTTCATTAGCGGTATTGACGACAGAATAGTTTCTGATGTTTATATCGTTCTGCGGACCGTCAATTATCATCCAGATTGAATAGCTATCATACGATGTAAACTCGATCTCGTATGTTGTCCATTCCTTGTTGACGATAGTTCTGGTCGATGTGGAGGTAACCTCAACACCGTCCACTTTGGATGAAGTTACTGTGAAGAGTTTCTTGTTATTGACATCATTCCAGATGTGTCTGTCCTGTGCATTATGGAGACTTCCGCACGATTCAACATATCCGAGTCGCAGATTGATATAAGTTGAAATTGCCGCAGGAGCATCGGGATCGAGACGTGCATCAAAGGTGAGCTTATAGCTGCCTGCAGGAATCTCTTTTTCCTTATATGAATATGCTGCTGTGTTAGACTCATCGGTGTTACCCGAGCCCAGTACATAGTAATTATCGTCAAACTCAACCTTAACGATGATTTCGCCGTTTTCACCCTCCCAGTTGCCGAGAGTTGTGTAAACTTCTTCCTTAATAGTAATATCGGTGAAGTTGAGATAATCGCTGTCGAATGCGAGCTCGAGGTCTGCCATATCGAAGGGCTCACGAGCGTCAATTTCGAGAACGTATTCAGTGAGGGTATCGGTGATTTCTACCGAAGCATAAACATTACCTTCGATGGTTGCATTGAGAGTTGCATCGGTGGGAGCTGAGAATTTACCGGTGATCGTGTAAAGACCGGGTTCACAGTCCTTGCCGACGATGGGCTCAATAGCTGTTGCTTCGGTACCGTTTGTTGTGTAGTAAGGTACGGGAATCGAGTAAGTACCTGCCTTGCCACCGTAATTATTGTCTGCCGATTCGTTGAACTTATATCCGCCAACCTCTGTGTTTGCGGTATTATCCATTATACAGAAGTCCTTGATATTCATAGCGGTGTCTCTATTAAGTGCAATCAGCTTGAGGGTGTACTCACTTGTTGATGTGAAGCTTGCCTCGAAGCTCTGCCAATCATTGGTGAGAGTATTGAACTGAACATATGTATTGTCAAGACCGTCTACCTTTGCATAGTCGATAGTTGCATCGCCTGCATAATTATCACGGTTAAAGATCGACCAGGCAGATTCAACATTGTTATAACCGCCGAGAGCAACTTCAATACCGTTGTTAACAACTGCCGACGAATCAAGACGAGCCTTGAAGGATACAGTGTAAGAACCTGCAGGGAGAGTTACAACGTCGTAACGGTAAGAGCCTGCAAATCTAACGCTGCCGTCAGGATTGAGTACGTCAATCGGCATATTGTCGGGATCAGGCATGAGCTTGATGTAATCCTCGGTAACCTCAACGAGAACAGGCTTTTCACCGTTGTTGCCGGTCCATGCATCGTTGAAGGTGTAGGTATAGCCATCCATTGTAAATTCAGTGAAGTAAAGATCGCCAGCAAAATCGAGCACGATATCGTTCATATCGAAGTCGCTGCGTGCGTCAATTTCAAATGTGACGTTCTGCCACTGATTTGTGATGGTATTTGTTACGAGAATGTTTGTGTTCGCAACAGAAAGTGCAAGAGGTGTGGAAGCCTCGGAGGACTTAACCATTGCCTCGAATGTATAAAGACCTGCCTTGAAGTTCTTCTCTGCTCCGATGTATACGAGCTGTGAAGAATTTGTGCCTGCTGTGGTATAGTGTGAAACAGGCACGTATGCATTACCGCCGGGGAGAACCATGCTGCTGTTTTCATATGAATTAAATGCAAAGTCAACGGGAGTGTTTGCTGTTGTTTCAGTTATTGTCAGATCCTTGATGTTTGCAAGTGCGACGCCTGTGTTAGGATCCTTGAACACGCCAAGATAAAGGTCAGCCGCGGCTGTGTTGGTGATCTCGGTTTCGAAAGTTACCCAATCTTCGGTGAGAGCGGTAAATTGTGTCTTGGACGTTACAGGAGTACCGCCGATCGAAGCTGAAACCACGGTGAAGTTATCGCTGTTTCCGGTTGCACCTGCTGCGTTGAATACGGTATTGCCCGAATATACGCCGCCAATACCTGCAAAGATGTAGTTTGCACTGTAAGGAGTTGAAGCGTCAAGACGAGCTTTGTAGCTTATCTTATAAGAGCCTACAGGGAGATTCAGAAGCTTGAAGAAAGATGTGTAAACGCTACCGTCAGCTTCGGTGAACTCTTCAATAGGTGCAAGACAGGTATAGCCGCCTTCTTCGTCAATATAAATAACCTGCTTGCCGTCGCTGGTCATCCAGTCCTTACTTACTGCGTGCTGAACTCCCGAAAATTCGATATCGGTAAAGTCAAGCTCTGCACCGCCAAGATCGATCACGATATCGCTCATTGTGAACTTCTCGCGCATTTCGAGCTTGAGAGTTACCGTCTGCCATGTGTTGGCAGTAAGCTCTGCAGAAGCGGTTGTTCCTTTTATGTCTGCGGTGAGAGTTGTGTTGGCATTTGCACGTACGCTTGCAGAGATGGTATAGGAGCCTGCAGTGTATTCGGTGGTGTTATCGCCTACATATACGAGAGCTGTCGTGCCGGTTTGGGCAGTGGTATAGTAAGGCGCAATTTCGGTTGCAGTACCTGCAATCTGCTTGTATGAAGGATATGTAACGCCACTGAAAGTGTATGTACCGTCAAAGCCCTCAATCGACCAATCCTTGATGTTGATGGCAGACTTTGCGCCGCCGATGATAAGCTTGAAGGGTGCCGCAACATAAGAGGTGATGTCCGCTTCATATGTTACCCAAGCAGATGTTACAGCGGGATCGGACGAACCGGTGTATGCAACGCCGTTAGCCTTTACGGAATTAACTGTAAAGAGCTTTGCATTAGCAGTATTACCCCAAGCGTGTCTGTCACCGACTTTGAGAACTGCACCGCACGACTCAACGTATCCGCCGAAACGGAGTGCCATGGTGTTTGCGGCATCCGCATTATTGGGATCGTTACGTACGGAGAATTTGAGCTTGTAGTTGCCTGCAGGAAGATCCTGTCCGCCAACGGAATAAGCATTTGCAGAGCCCACCGCACTCG
Organism: Clostridia bacterium; assembly: GCA_017466685.1. Classification (GTDB taxonomy): domain Bacteria; phylum Bacillota; class Clostridia; order Oscillospirales; family CAG-272; genus Flemingiibacterium. The sequence continues at coordinate 4,743 of JAFTTS010000097.1, read as the reverse complement.
AATCAGCTGCCGAAATAATTGTGTACGCTTCGGAGCTGATGTAACGTGCGCCGATATCGTTATCGCCTGCCCAGTCTTCGTTTACTGTGTAAGGAGCGTAAACGAGCTCAAGGTTCTTAAAGTCGAGCGGACGTACGCCGTCGAGTGTTATCGCAAGGTCAGCAAGAGTGCCGCCTGCAGGAAGATCGAAGTTAAATGAAACGGTTTTAAACTCAAACGGAGTGATCTTGGCAGTATCAGCCTTTACACTTCCGATAGCCGCATTAAGAGCCAAGGTTACGTTCTTGGAAGCATATGCAGCACTTAATTCTTCAATTTTAACACCGCCTCCGACACGGAAGTCACCGGTGAGAGTATATGTACCGGAAGCAAGCTTGGAGGTCTGATCGAGAGCAGTTATAACAGTGTTCTCTGTTCCTGCTGCAGCGGAGTAATATTCCTCCGTATCGATCACTTCGGCATAGGAGCTTGCAGAGCCGATATTCGAATGAGTTCCCCAACGGCTTATGTCAAGATAATCCTCAACGAGGTTGTTATTATTAACTAAAAGATAATTTCCGCTGTCAGCAGATTTTTCAACCTCATAGATTCCCATTGCGTCGATATCAAATGAAGCAGCATCTTTTACGCCACCGCCACCGCGGAAATTAATACCGGGGCCGGCGAGAGTGATGTCACTTGCTCCAACCTTGAATATAACGTAATTCTCTGTCCAGGTGTCTTTAATTGTGAATGTACCTGCACTGAGAGCCTCGGATGCAACCAGGGTTTCAAAAGTGCCGTGATTTTTGATCTGCGGCAAAAGCTTGTCCCAGAGTCCGGTGAGGCGAACACGAATATTAACGAGCTTGTCTGCATCGCCTTCCGCATTCGGATTCAAAACGGGAGTTGAACGCATAGATACAACGAACTTATACGTTTTGCCTGCCTTGAGTGTAACATTCGCGTTAGCATAAACAATACCCGGGAGTACAGTGTCTGCGCCCACGTGAATGTACTTACCGTCACCGTCTGCATCAGCATCAGTAGCGGTTGCCGGAGCAGCGCCGTTAGCGAGCCAGCCGTCAGCTTCGACAATAGTAGTCGATGTACTTTCTGCTTCGCCCTCTGCGACAGGAGCTGCTGTTGCTGTTATCGGCATACTTGACGATATGAGCATCATCGCAAGCAGCATTGATAAGAGCCGTCTTTTCTTCATAGTTGTTTCCTCCAATTAACAAAAAAATTTGGGATAGAATTGAGATAAATATTACAACTATACCATTATTATTATATCAGTATTTTTTTCTCTTGTCAATAGGTCAATGTTCACAGAAATTGTCGTGTTTGCATCTATTATTTGCCCTGTTGATTTAGTTGGCTAAAATATTGAAAATCGGTGGTATTTTTTTGGCAAAAGTTGCGCTGATATCTTAACGATTGTTGACTCTGCCCTGCTTTCAAAAACAAAATCACCTCCGACCACGAATAACCGCAATCGGAGGTATCGCTTATATTTATAATATAACTCAATCGTGCGCCTGAACGTAGATTTCCGCGTAATAAACCTTAAATGAGTATCTGCTGTCAGCTGCCGAAATTTGAACGGTCATATAGTCACCCATGTGTGCTTCTATCGGAATTTCGTAAACCAAAACAGTGTCGGATGTGAAAGCACCGCTGCAATAATCCGTCTTAATAAATGTACACTCTTTACCGTTTACAAGAACATTCGGATAAGCCGAAACTATGGAAGAATCGACAACGGTATCTGTGTCAGTTGAAAACTTCAGAAAGAGCTTTGAATCCTCTGTTATGTCGCCAACAGGAATGTGAACAGTCGCAGGTGAACCGTTTGAACTTACGGTTACGGGAAGCTGGGAATGCTGATACTTCCAGATCTGCGCTGTGTCATCGTAGGTGAGGATGTTTCTGCGGTTGAAGGTGAGGAGCTTGTCCGGCGAGCCGAGAGATGTGAATACATTCCAACCACCTGCATTCAAAAGACCGGGACTTACACCGTAATAAATCTCATCTGTTGTAACCTTATCCTCATCCTTCAGCATGGTATCAAAAGTATCGCCACTCGGAGATGCGAAATAGTTGAAGAGGTATATCTTATCAGCACCCTGCGAAAAAGCGTTTGAGCACATTCCCACCAAGGTCTGAATATCGTAACCGCCGGATCTGCCGCCTCTGTAGCTTGCGAAGTTTGCAAATTCAATGTTCATTGCAACCTCACAGCCGTGCGGATGAGCAATCGAAGCCCAGAGTGCAACCGGGATATCACTGCAGTTGTTATCCCAACGTGATGCAGGAATGATCATATCGAGAATACCCTCGGAGATCCATGTTATGGTATCGAGACCAAAATCATAACAGGTGACAGGGTCAATCGGAACACGTGCCGCAATTTTTATCTCATGGCCGTACTTTTCCTCATAGATCGCAACGATATCGTCAACCTGACGCATAAATTCATTGAGCTGATCGAGTCCCTTATATTCGCCGCCGATGCTGAACAGACGGCATTCACGCTGGAAGTCAAGCTCAAGACCGGTTGTGTCGTAACGGTCGAGTGCTTCGTTTATGAGCAGGAGATAGTGTTCACGGACAGCCTCATAACCGTAGTCGGGAGCGAAGTCCATATACCTGTAGCTCATACCCTCGTGATGCTTTATGCGATAATACTCGGGGTGATTCCAGAAGAAATCGGAAAGGAACGGGGATCTTCCGGTGATATCATCGTAAGTACCGGCAATGGAGGATGACATATCGTGAACGTCGTTCATACGGACGGAGATCCACGGATTAATTCCGATCTTTTTAAATTCCTCGTGCCATATACCGATATAGTCAACGCCGAGTACCTCATAAATATAATGAGCACCATACATCAAATTGCGATTTGTACCACCCTCGGGATACTGCTCATATGTGCCGTTTTCGATCGCCTTATGATAGTTATCAAGATGGTCAGTCCATACGTTTGAGGGATAGCTTGCGCAGTTAGCGTTTATATTAATGAAATAATCGGTGAGGTGAGTTCCCTCATACTGTCTTGCAAAATTCGCAATATCTTCAACGGTTGGCTCGTATTTTCCGAAGGTTGCGAGGGGATTGGAGTCGTCGTGATTAATGATGATTCCCTTCACCTCGTATTTTGCTTCCTCAACGGGATCGTAAGGCTTGACGTTCCAGTTTTTCATCATACTGTCACGTGCTTCCTCATGGGTGTTGGGCGTACCAAATGTTTGCGCCGCATCTTCGGGAATTGAATCAACGGCAGTGAACGTGAACTGATCCATGCAGTAGTCCTGAATATACCACTCATATCCGCCACCGTTTACCATAATATAGCTGAGCGGAGCTGCGAGGGTTACATAATATTCAACACGAATCCACTCGTCTTCGATATAGACACGTGCCAAACCGGCTCTTGTTCCGTCTACATCATAGAAATGAACACGCAGACAACCAATCTCACCCTTATTCGCAGTACGGAAGTAACCGGTGAATTTATATGTGCCGGCAGGAATTTCCGTTCCCGGCTTGTAATCAAAACCGGTGTAGTTTATAGAAATTCGGCTCGCCCGGAGATATCCGCCGTTTGCATCGGATATCCAGTTGAAGCCCTGCCCCTTTGCATTCCAGTAGTTAAGGCAGGTTTTATCGTCAAAATACGATGCAGGAAGATAGTTTGCACTTTTCTCCTCTGCGGTCAAAACGTTCTTAATAGACGTGCTGTTGGCAAGCATACTGTCATGCGCTTCCCACTCTGTATTTGGCGTACCGAACTCCATCACAGCATCTTCGGGAATGGAATCAACAGCGGTGAGCGTGAACTGATCCATACAGTAATCCTGAACATACCACTGATATCCGCCGCCGTTTATATGGATATAACTGAGAGAACCGGTGAGGGTTACGTAATATTCAACATAAGTCCAGTCGTTTTCGATATAAATTCTCGCATGACTTACTTTCGTTGACGTTGTTCCGCTTTCATCATACTGATAGAAATGTGCACGGACGCAACCGATCTCGCCCTCATTGGCGGTACGGAAGTAACCCGTGAACTTATATGTACCGGCAGGAATTTCGGTTGTGGGCGTATAATAGAAACCGATATAGTTTACGTTAACGCCACTCGCCTTGATGTAACCGCCGTTTGCATCGGAGAGCCATTCAAGCCGCTGTCCTTTGTCAGCCCAATGATTAAGAGCAGTACTCTCGTCAAAATCCGAGACAGGAAGATAATTTGCGCTTTCCTCCGCAGCCGTCATGTTATTTTTAATGGACAGAGGCGCGGTCCAATCATCACTTGCCGCCGATGCACTTGTTGCAAACGTTGGTATAACCGAAAGCATCATAATCAGCATGAGCAGCATGGATAAGAGCCGTCTGTTCTTCATAAAATGTTTCCTCCAAACAGTATTTTCGGGATAAAAATCGAAGATATATCCCAAATCATAAATTTCTCCATGGTATTATTATAGCAAACTTTTCTTGCAATGTCAATGCTGACAAGCTCACAAAAGCTGTCATGTTTACGTCTATTATTTGCCATGTTGCTTTAGTTCGTTAAAGTCACTATAATATCAGCTCAAAGCGATCAATATTGGTTGTATAATAAAAGTTGGGGTAAGCCCAACAGATAGGTTCGAAAATTAAGAAAAAAGAGAGCATATCTGAAAGAAATCTGATAAAATAAAGTTGCTAGACAAAACTTTATCGGAGGCTTCGGATATGCTCACTTCATAT
>JAFTTS010000096.1 GCA_017466685.1 Clostridia bacterium | reverse complement strand
TCACTTCTATAATAACGAACGTATTCAACTCAAAACAAAACTGACACCACTCGAAAAGCGATGTCAGTTCGTTGCTTAAATTTTAATATCTTCTGCCATTAAGGCTGTTTTTGTGCTGTCCGTACAATTTGGGGCAGTTCAAAACTGTGCCGACTTTTTGTATTTACATATATTTGTATTTTTTTCGTTTTATGATAACGAACATAACCGTTACCACGAGTGACAATGCTTCAGCTGCAACTACGGCGAGCCAGATACCGTCAAGCTTGTATTTATCGGGAAGAAGAGCCGGTACTGCGAGAAGGGTTACTATTTGGAAAACGAGCGTCCTGAGGAACGATATCGCAGCGGACACCGGACCGTCATTGAGAGCAGTGAAGAATGCCGAGCCGAAGATATTAAAGCCGCAGATGAGATACGAGATCGAATAGAGCATTAGTCCGTGAACGGTCATTGAGAGAAGTGCTTCATCGTAACCGACGAAAATCATCGAGAGCGGATATGCACCGACCTCTGCAAGTCCTGTCAGAGCAAGCGCGAAAACGGAGATTAATATAAGGCTCTTTTTAAAAAGATTTTTGAGCTCATCAAAGTTTCCGGCGCCGTAATGATAACCGACTATAGGCGTTACGGCAATTGAGAATCCTATGAATACCGAGATGAAGATAAATGCGACATACATGATAACGCCGTATGCGGATACGCCCGATTCACCGACCAGCTGTATTAACTGGAAATTATAGAGCATATTGACGACCGAGAGGGAAATGTTGGTAACAAATTCGGATGAACCGTTTGTGCAGGTACGCAGAAGTGCCATACCGTCAAAACGGAATCCGACCAGGCGAAGAATAGAGTTTTTCGGGCGAAGAAAGTATACAAACGGAACAACGCCGCCGACAATCTGACTTACCGCAGTTGCAATTGCCGCACCCTCAAGTCCCCAATTAAAAACCGCAACGAACAGTGCGTCGAGAACCATGTTTGTACATCCTGCCGCTACGGTTACAGAAAGTCCGAGCTTGGGCTTTTCTGCGGTTATCAGAAAGCTCTGAAAAATATTCATTAACATAAAAGCAGGAAGTGCGGGGAGAATATAACGGCCGTAAGTGACGCAGTAATCGATCATATCTCCCTCTGCACCGAGGAAAATCGCTATCGGGCGAAGAAAAATAATTGCGATGATGGCAACAATAACAGCAAGCCCTATTGTCAGATAAATAAGCATTGAAAAAAGGCTCTTTGCGCGCTCATTCTCACCCTCTCCGAGTGTTTTTGAAACGAGGGCACTACCTCCTGTTCCGATCATGAAGCCGATCGCGCCGCATACCATCAAAAACGGCATGATAAGATTTATTGCCGCGAACTGTGACTGTCCGACAAAGTTTGAAACAAAAATACCGTCCACAACGCCGTAAATCGAAGTGAATATCATCATGATGATCGAGGGAAAGGCGAAGCGAAGCAGTTTTTTATATGTGAAGTGATCCGAAAGCTGAATATGCATTTTTATCTCCTTACAAGTGATACAATGACTATTATACTTGATTTACAATAAAAAGTCAAGCAGTGTACCATATTTTTTATTTTATGCTACTTGAAATTTACGCGGTTTTGTGATATTATATATATATTAAAAAACATTTCGGCGTTTGCCGTCAATAAAACGGAGGAATTTTATTATGAACAATGTACGTCCAGAATCCATGGCTCGCATTAATACACGTGAGCTTGCTGACAAATTTATCGAGGAGCAGGTTGCAGAAGTACGTGCTCAGGTTGGCGATAAAAAGGTGCTTTTAGCTCTTTCGGGCGGTGTTGACAGCTCTGTTGTTGCAGCACTTCTCATCAAGGCTATCGGAAAGCAGCTCGTTTGTGTACACGTTAACCATGGTCTTATGCGTAAAGGCGAGAGTGAGCAGGTTATCGAAATATTCAAGAACGGTCTTGATGCTAACCTTGTTTACGTTGACGCTACCGACAGATTCCTCGATTTATTGGCAGGTGTTGCCGATCCCGAAAAGAAGCGTAAGATCATCGGCGGCGAGTTTATCAAGGTGTTTGACGAGGAAGCAAAGAAGCTCGACGGTATCTCGTTCCTCGCGCAGGGTACGATCTATCCCGATATACTTGAGTCTAACGGCAAAAAGGCTGTAAAGGCACATCACAACGTCGGCGGACTTCCCGAATATATGACATTTGAGCTGGTTGAACCCATCAAGCTTCTCTTTAAGGATGAAGTACGTGAGGTTGGACGAGCACTCGGTTTGCCGGATGAAATGGTTGACCGTCAGCCTTTCCCGGGTCCCGGACTTGGTGTACGTTGCCTTGGCGCGATCACACGTGACAGACTCCATGCACTTCGTGAAGCAGATGCAATTCTCCGTGAGGAATTTGACAAGAGCGGTCTTGCAAAGCACGTTTGGCAGTTCTTTATCTCGATGCCCGATATGAAGAGCGTTGGTGTCAGAAACAGTGAGCGTTACGAGGGATGGCCTGCAATCATCCGCGCCGTAAACTCCAAGGACGCTATGACCGCGACAATTGAGGAGATTCCGTACTCCGTTCTCCACACCATCACAAACAGAATCATCACCGAGGTTGAAGGCGTTAACCGTGTACTCTACGATCTCACGCCCAAGCCTACCGGTACTATTGAGTGGGAATGACCCACGGTATCCGAAAAAGCCTTGATTTATAAGGGTTTTTCGGCTCTCCAAAGGCTTCCTGCGGACAAATTGAGGACATGGCTCCTTTAGGGAGAATAATGTCAAAGCGTTATTACGCTCTCAAAT
>JAFTTS010000095.1 GCA_017466685.1 Clostridia bacterium | reverse complement strand
CTTAACAGCTGCAGGGAGGTTAGCGTCGAGTTCAGCCTCATTCCAAGCGCAGTCAAGAAGGAATGTACCGCCCGGCTTAACGTCGGAGATCATGTCATACTTCTTGAGGTAAGCCGAATTGTGGCAAGCAACGAAGTCAGCCTTGTTGATGTAGTAAGGCGACTTGATGGGGTTGTCACCAAAACGGAGATGCGAGATGGTGATACCGGAGGTCTTCTTCGAGTCGTACTGGAAGTAAGCCTGGATATACTTGTCGGTGTGGTCACCGATGATCTTGATGGAGTTCTTGTTAGCACCAACGGTACCGTCGCCGCCGAGACCCCAGAACTTGCAAGCGATCGTACCGGGAGCTGCAGTATCGGGAGCAGGCTTCTCTTCGAGAGAAAGGCCGGTAACGTCGTCAACGATTCCGATTGTGAAGTTGTTCTTGGGCGCGTCCTGTGCGAGGTTCTCGTATACAGCGAAGATGGAGGAAGGAGGAGTATCCTTCGAGCCGAGACCGTAACGACCGCCAACGACTGTAGCCTTAACGCCCTTAAGAGCGAGAGCGGTAACAACGTCGAGGTAAAGAGGTTCGCCGAGAGAACCGGGTTCCTTGGTTCTGTCGAGAACAGCGATCTTCTTTGCGGTTGTCGGGATAGCTTCGATGAGCTTGTCTGCAACGAAAGGTCTATAGAGTCTAACCTTAACGAGACCAACCTTCTCACCGCTCGCGAGCATATAGTCGATAACTTCTTCAGCAACGTCACAGATAGAGCCCATAGCGATGATTACGCGCTCAGCATCCGGAGCACCGTAGTAGTTGAAGAGCTTGTAGTCAGTACCGATCTTGGCATTGACCTTGTCCATGTATTCTTCAACGATAGCGGGGAATGCATCATAGAACTTGTTGCAAGCCTCTCTGTGCTGGAAGAAGATGTCACCGTTTTCAGCAGAACCGCGGAGAACGGGATGCTCGGGGTTGAGGGAGCGTGCACGGAATGCAGCGATCGCATCCTTGTCAACCATTTCCTCAAGGTCAGCGTAGTCCCAAGCCTCGATCTTCTGGATCTCGTGGGAGGTACGGAAGCCGTCGAAGAAGTTAAGTACAGGTACGCGGCCCTTGATGGTTGCGAGGTGAGCAACAGCACCGAGGTCCATAACTTCCTGAGGATTGGACTCTGCCATCATAGCGAAACCGGTCTGACGGCAAGCGTAAACGTCGGAATGGTCACCGAAGATGTTCAGTGCATGAGACGCAACGCAGCGTGCGGAAACGTGGATAACGCAAGGGAGAAGCTCACCTGCGATCTTGTACATATTCGGGATCATGAGAAGCAGACCCTGCGAAGCTGTGTAAGTAGTGGTGAGAGCACCGGATGCGAGTGAACCGTGTACTGCACCTGCTGCACCAGCCTCAGACTGCATTTCAACGACCTTAACTGTATCACCCATGATATTCTGCAGACCGCCTGCCGACCAAGTGTCGGTTACGTCAGCCATAACAGAAGAAGGAGTGATGGGGTAGATAGCGGCAACTTCCGTGAACGCATACGAGGCGTGCGCGGCAGCTGTGTTACCATCCATGGAAATTTTCTTTCTTGCCATGTTGGAATCCTCCTATAAAAAATAAAAATTTAGACATTGTTTTACGCGTTAAACGTCCACATTCCGCATTTTGACATGAGAAAAGGGAGGCGTATTAACGCCACGATAATATTATACCGCACTTTTTAGGAAATGTAAAGATATAAATTGATAAAAGTTGTGAACATTTTTGGAATGTTTTTATATAAATAAGGAATAAACTATCAAAAACGGTCATTTTTCAGCCGAAATGTAAGATTTTCACTCACCGTCCGAGCCAAATTCCTTCTCAATTTCCTCGCGTACACTTTTTATCTTGTCGGGCGTGATCTTGCCCTTGGTCTTTTCAAAATAAGCAACAGCGTTACGTGACATAAGCAGTATCTGATTATTAAGGGAACGTCCCTCACTTTTTGCAACATAGTACAGCTTTTCGAGTAAATCATCCGCCATTCTGACGGGGATATTTTTTTGGTTTTTCATGATATGTGTCCTTTCGGTTGTGTATGGTTAATGTTTGCGTATGGAAGGTACGGTCGCTTTTTGAAAATACAATTCGATATTGTGTTCCCTCACCGTTGGAATTATGCAAACCCGTAGCGGCGTATCACGATGCGCCCGATTCAATTGGTTTATGGATGAAACTGTCGATTCATGAATCGCCCCTACGAGGTCGGCGTTCTTCTGTCACGCCTATGAAACCTCATCCGACAAAGTTTGCAAAGCAGTCTTTTACACCTTTCTCCCAAAGGGTGAGGCTCTTAAGTTAGTCAGAGAAGCAGACCGATGTGCTTCGGTAAAACGAAGCTCACCTGCATGAACTAACTTTTTGCAGTGAAAGAAACATGGGAGCTGTGCCGCCCTCGTAAGGTGGCGGTTCGAGGGGAACAGGTGTCAAAGCGAATTGTGAGCGTTAGCGAACTGAGCGCAATCCGGGCGTAGCCAAGGAGGGCGGAGGGAGCTCGAGGGAGGTAGGAACCTGCGGCGAGCTGGTTCCTGTTTCCCTCGAATTACGCGAAATTCGAAGCGGTGTGCGTTGACACCTCATCCACCGCTTACGCGGTCCCCCTTCTCCCGCTGGAGAAGGCTTAAAGTTAGCCTGAGCCGTGAATGCTTTTCCACACCCCACTTGTGGAAAATGTGGACAAATCCGCGTCAAAAATGACAGTAAAAAGCGTAGTTTTCCGCTGTTCCCACAGAGTTTTCCACAGCTTGTGCGCAAAAAAGCTCACTTTTTCCCACTTTTTGTCTTAATCAGTCAGTTGAAATATTTGCGGTCGAGCGAGCGCAACTGTATCGCTTCCGCAATGTGCATCGCTTTGATGTCAACGCTCGAATCAAGGTCCGCAATGGTGCGCGCAACACGGAGTATACGGTCGTAACCTCGTGCCGATAGCTGCAGCTTGTCAAACGCCGCACGAAGCAGATCCGTAGCCTGTTCGTCAAGCTTGCAGAAGGCATCGAAATGCCGAGAGGTCATGTCTGCGTTTTTGTGTATCAACGAAATTTCCGGGTCGGCAGCGTGTGCCGCTTCACATCTCGCTCTTGCGAAAAGACGTGCTCGTGTTACACGGTCGCGTACTACGGCAGAGGTCTCGCTTTTTCCCGGCTGTGATAATTGCTCAAACGAAAGCGATGTCACCTCAACCTGAATGTCCATACGGTCAAGCAGAGGACCGCTTATTTTCGATAAATAGTTGCGTATCTCGTCACGGCTGCAGGTGCATTCACGCGTCGGATGACCGTAATATCCGCACTTGCAGGGGTTCATCGCGGCAACAAGCATGAACGAGCAGGGGTATGTAACCTTGTGAAGCGTGCGCGTTATCGTGACCTTGCCGTCCTCGAGCGGCTGACGGAGCGATTCAGTGACCGCCTTGTTGAATTCTGGCAGCTCATCAAGGAAAAGCACACCGTTATGTGCAAGTGATATTTCACCGGGACGAGGATTTGAACCGCCGCCGACAAGACTCGGTGCCGACATCGTGTGATGAGGTGAACGGAACGGACGCGCAGTTACGATCGAGATACCGTCGCAGAGGTTGCCGACGATCGAATGAATCTTCGAGGTTTCGAGTGCCTCCTCAAAGGTGAGCGAGGGCAGTATCGTCGGAATACGCTTGGCAAGCATACTTTTTCCCGTGCCGGGCGGTCCGATCATGAGGAGATTGTGACCTCCTGCGGCGGCAATTTCAAGTGCACGCTTTATCTTTTCCTGACCTTTGACCTCGGAAATGTCGAACGGGAAATCGGTTACCTCGGCGGCGAATTTGTTACGGTCAAACCGAGTCGGAGTTATGGCAGCCTTGCCGCAGAGATGCCTGCAGAGTGTCAGAAGATCCTTAACGCCGTAAACGTTCACGCCGTCAACAACTGCGGCTTCCTCGGCGTTTTCCTCGGGGACGAAAATCTCCGTAAAACCTGCATCTCTGGCGGCGAGTGCCATACAGAGGACGCCCTTGACACCGCGCAGAACGCCGGTCATCGAAAGCTCACCGATGAAACAGCACTTCGAGAGATCAAGTGAGCCGGGCAACTGACGGTTCGACTGCATGATACCGATGGTCATTGCAAGATCGAACGACGAGCCTTCCTTTTTGCGGTCTGCGGGAGCGAGATTGACGGTTATTGCGTTATCGGGGAACGGGAGACCGAGATTCTCGATTGCAGAGATCATGCGTTCTTTTGATTCCTTGATTGCCTGACCGGGCAGACCGATTATTTCAAAGCGCGGCATTTTATCCTGTGAATTGCATTCAACTGTAACGATAAAGCCGTCAACTCCGATAAGACCTGCGGAATAAACAATGGAGAGCATAATTTTTTCCTTTCGGCGGTGAATTTACTGCGAACTTTTGTTCTGTTTATTATTTTAACACAAGGAAAGCAAAAATTCAATATGTTTTTGGAATTTTGTTATTACGCTTGCAAATATCGGCAACAGGACATCCGTCACATTTCGGCGAACGTGCCGTACAGATCTCACGCCCGAACATCACAAGTCGGTGACAGAAATCAGCCTGCTTTTCGGGCTCGATCAGCGGCACAAGTATACGTTCGATCTTGACGGGATCCTTTAACTTTTCGTCATAAAGTCCCACTCTGCCGCAGATACGTATGCAGTGCGTGTCCGTAACGATCGCAGGCTTTTTGAAAATGTCACCAAGCAGGAGATTTGCAATTTTTCGTCCCACTCCGGGGAATTTCAAAAGCTCGTCCATCGTATCGGGAAGCTGTCCACCCCAGTCGTCACGCAGCATGATACAGGCGTCCTTGATGTTTTTTGCTTTGGTTTTGTAAAGACCGCAGGGACGTACGATTTCCTCAAGGCGGGAAAGCTCACAGTCGGCAACGGCTTCAAGCGTCGGATAAACCGAAAACAGCTCTCGGCAGACGATGTTGACACGTGCATCGGTACACTGCGCGGAGAGACGTCCCATTATAAGCAGCTTCCATGCCTCACCGCCCGATTCGAGCGCACATTCGGCAACCGGGTATAAATTTTCAAGTCTTTGACAAAATTCATGCGCGAGAGTGATTTTTTTCAAGTGGCGTTGCTCCTTTTTGTATTCTTGGTTTTATTATATCAAACACGCATGAAAATGTCAAGCGAAGCGTGGAGCGTAAACCTTCGGCGAATAAAATGTAAACTTTTGCAAATATATATTGAAAAGTCAGAGGGAACTCGTTACAATAGTATTGTAAAAATTTACGCGGCACAGTAACGCCGCAAAACAACAGGAAGGTCTTCATGAAAAAGTTTTTAAAGGAACAGTCGTATAACATGGTCAAGCTGTTTCTGAATCAGATAGCACTGACTGTTTTCGGAACGATACTTATGCTTTCAACAAGCGAAAATGACTCGCTGTTGCTTGCATCGAGCATATTTTCTATCCTCTTTTTCCTCGCCCTCTCGTATACAACCTGTTGGGACATTGGCGCGAGAGACAAGATCCGTGTTGATTCGGGACGTCTCAAATCCATGCCGTCAAAGGGATTTGTAATTTCGCTCGGCGCTAACATTCCGAATCTGATTTTGGCTTTGGCTATGGGAATCGGTATTCTCACAAACACAGAGATGGGACACAGCATCAGCGGCTTTTGCAATATTGCCGCACGGCTGCTTAACGGTATGTATCTCGGCGTGATCAGCACGATCGAGAATAAATTAAGTCTTACTGCGATAGAGGATTGGTGGATTTTCGCGGTGATAACGATACCGTCGCTCTTCACCTGCACGATTGCATACCTGCTTGGTTCGAAGAACATCCGCATTCTCGGTTTGCTTGGTTTCAAGCCGAAAACAAATAAAAAGAAATAAAACAAAAAATTGGGTTGCCGATCAAAAGCAACCCTTTTTATTTGTGTGAGGATAAGAAAAGGGACTATTTTTTTTGAATAGCCCCTTGTTTTTTTATTTTTTACGTTTGCCGCGGTTGAACGTCACATACGCCAGAACCGCGATGTATCCCACAAAACCGATTCCCGCGATCGTCGCGATCACCTTGAACGCTCGCGTCCCGGTAACGCCCTTGATAAGGTCGAGCACGTACAGAATGTTATCTCTGTTTACGCTGTTTCGTGTTACAAGATCGTATGTTCCGACGCTCATGCCGTTATATGAGATCGTCACGCGTCCGCCTACCTCGCCTTCACTGACAGGTGCGGTGAAATAGTCCTTTGTCAGTGTCCATTCGAGTCCGATTTCCGAGTCAACGTCAGTTCCCGTCGGCAGGTAAAGCTCCACGTTGTGCGAGGGAAAGAGCGTTACATAGTCCGTCTTGCCCGAAAGCTTTACCGGGATCTCACAGATCATATCCGAGGTCGAAAGCACGGTTTTATATTCGTAAGCGTAAAGTGCCCATTTTATCAGCTTTGCCGCTTCGGTGTACGAATATATATACTTATCGTCACGTTTCGCTCCCATTGTGACAACGACGTATGTGAGGCCGTCACGCGCCACAGTCGTTGCGAGACAGTATCCGCCCTCGTTTGTGTAACCGGCGTTCAGACCGCGCGGAATGTCCCATTTATATATGTATTCGGTTACGGTTGAGAAAAAGTGATTTTTATTGTGAAGTGTACGCTCGCCTGCCTTGTTCGTTTCGGCAAAACGGTGTACCGTCGCTGTTGACATATCCGTGATCGGTGAGGTTTTGTATGCGTGTGCGGCGATGAGGGCTGTGTCGCGTGCGGTTGTGACCATTTCGTCATCATGCAGACCGGTCGGGTTTGTATAATGGGTATTGACCGCGCCGAGCTCCTGTGCCTTTTCATTCATGAGCGCAACAAATTCCTCGATGCCACCGGCAAGCGTATAAGCGAGGACATTCGCGGCGTCGTTAGCGTTACCGCAGAGCAACGCGTACAAAAGCTCTCTCGCACTCATAATTTCATCCTGCTTTAATGCGATATTGTTTCCGCTGACTCTTTTCAGTGCGTCACCGGGAACGGTTATTTCGCGGTCAAGGTCACCGTCAAGAAGCTCGATTGCGACGATCGCCGTCATCAGCTTAACAGTTGAGGCAGGGTATATGACCTTATCGGCATTGAGATCGTAAATATAACGGTCGTTTTCAATATTATAAACCACTGCCGCGTCCACGTTGACGAGCGTCGGCATTTCGAGGATGATCTCCTCACCCTCCGCGATGGTTGGCAGTCTTTCCGTTTCCGGCGCGGTTGTTTCCTCGGGTACGGTTGTTTCACTGTCAGTGGTGGTATCCGGTGCGGTTGTGTCCTGTGCGGTGACGGTCAGCCCTGTTGAAAATATGCAGGCAAGCGCAAGGAGCAGGCTTATGATACGTTTTTTCATCATTTTTTAAAATATTCCCTCGTTTTCCTGATATCGTTCTTGATACCCTCACGCAGTGCTTCGACCGAATCGAACTTCATCTCACCACGCAGGCGTTTATAAAATGAAACCTTTACCTTTTCGCCGTAAACACAGCCGTCGTAATCGATGATATGGGTTTCGCAGTTGATGTTCCGTGTCGATTCGACCGTCGGACGGAAACCGATGTTAGCGGCACCCATATAGGTTTTACCCGATATTTCGACGGTGCAGGCGTATATACCGCTCATCGGAATGATATGACCGTTCGGAAAATTCTGGTTGACGGTCGGTATACCGATGGTGCGTCCGAGGTGCTTGCCCTCTACGACGGGTGCTGTTATCGAAAACGGGTGACCGAGCATTTGTGCTGCCGTTTCCATATCTCCCGATTCAACAAGCTCACGTACTGCGCTTGAGCTGACGAGCGTATCATTCACGTAAACGGGCTCGACGATGATGCATTCTCTCGGAGACATAAGGCGTGAAAGTGTCACTGCGTCCCCGACACCGCCCCTGCCGAAGCGGAAATTGAAGCCGCAGACTGCAGCCTCGGCGTTACATTCCCCGATGAGTATTTCTGAAACGAACGTCTCCGGTGACATTCCTCGAACGCTCTCAAAATCGGCGAGGATGGCATAATCGACACCGAGTTCACGTATAAGTGAGAGTTTTTCGTTCTCGCTTGTGAGTGTGAGAGAATCGGGTTTGTTGGGAAGAGACGCTCCGTCGGCGGCGAATGTCCACACGGCGGATTTTATATTATGCTCGCGTGCATAGCTGACGGCTTTCCTTATAAGCTCGGCGTGACCTTTATGGACTCCGTCAAAGTTTCCGAGAGCGACAGAGAAAGGAGAGCAGCATTTGCCCTCCTCTTTTCTCATTGTTTGAAGATCAATAATTTCCATAAGAGATCACAGACCGAGGTAATTTCTTACCAGCGAGTTGAGCAGTTCATCGCGGTCGATACGGCGGATAAGACTGCGTGCGTTCTTATAGTTCGTTATATATGTGGGATCCTCCGAAAGAATATAGCCGACAAGCTGATTTATCGGGTTATAGCCTTTTTCGCGAAGGGCTTCATATATGGTGATGAGAGTACGTCTTGTTTCGTCCTCTTTCTCCTCGGGGACGGTGAAGGTTATTGTCTGGCTTCTGTCGGGCATAACCTGCGACTCCCTATCAGCGGTTTGCATCGGCATGGGTATCATTCCTTTCCTTGGATCGTGCCAATAATTCATTGTATTTATATGATACAACACTTTTTAAATTTTTTCAAGAGGTTTTTTACTTTTGTAAGATAAATGTAATGTTTTGGAGGGTGCCCTCTCCGTTGGAATTATGCAAACCCGTAGGGGCATATCACAATGTGTTCGATTCGATCGGTTTATGGATGAAAACGGTCGATTCATGAATCGCCCCTACGATATTCACCTCGCACCTGTAGGGGCGTATCACGATGCGCCCGATTCAATCGGTTTACGGATGAAACGGTCGATTCATGAATCGCCCCTACGAGGTCGGCGTTCTTCTGTCACGCCTATGAACTCTCTCCGTCAAAGCCCGGAAGCAATCTTTTACACCTCTCTCCCAAAGGGCGAGGCTTTACCCATTTCGCTTTCTGCCACGGGAAGGCTTGGGAGTTGTTTTACGCTTCTTAACCGTATCTTTTCCGTTACCGCGTTTCTTGCCGGTGTCACGGCGATCATCACGCTTCGGACGGTTGCCCACATTCTGTCCGCCACGTTCCGGCTTAACGAGACAGCCCTCGCCGTAACCGATCAAATCCTCGCGTCCGCATTTTTTCAGTGCACGTCTGACAAGGACGGCATTTTCGGGACGGCTTGACTGCAAAAGTGCACGCTGCATCTGCTTTTCTTCGTGATCGCGGACACAGTACACGTTCTTCATCGTAAGCGGATCGATGCCCGTATAGTACATGACCGTGGAGGCTGTTCCGGGAGTTGGATAGAAGTCCTGTACCTGCTCGGGTGCGTAACCCCATTTTTTGAGATAAAGTGCCAATTCAACGGCATCCTCAAGTCTGCTTCCCGGGTGACTCGACATCAGATACGGAACGAGATACTGTTCCTTGCCGAAGCTCTTGGTCAGCTCAAAGTAACGCTTTTTAAAGGCTTCAAACGACTCAACCGCAGGCTTGCCCATACAGTTAAGGACGTGTGCCGAGCAATGTTCGGGCGCGACCTTTAATTGACCGCTGACGTGATCGTGTACCAGCTTTTTGAAGAAGGCTTCGTTTTTATCGGCAAGGACGTAATCGAAACGTATACCCGAGCGGATGAATACCTTTTTGACCTTCGGCAGTCTTTCAACCTGTTTCAGAAGCTCGATATATTCACTGTGATCGGCGATGAGGTTCGGACACGGCTTCGGTGCGAGACATTTGCGATCCACACAAACGCCCGATTTTAGCTGTTTTTTACAAGCACTGTAACGGAAATTCGCCGTCGGACCGCCGATATCGTGAATGTAACCCTTGAAGTTCGGTGATTCGGTGATCTTTTTTGCCTCGGTGACGACCGATTCGATTGAACGTGAACGCACGGTTCTGCCCTGGTGAAAGGCGAGTGCACAGAAGTTACAGCCGCCAAAACAGCCGCGGTTATGGGTTATCGACATCTCAACCTCGGTTATGGCAGGTACACCGCCGACGCTCTCGTATGACGGATGATACCGTCTTGTATACGGCAGGGCATAAACCGCGTCAAGCTCGTCACGTTCAAGCGGCGGCATTGGCGGATTTTGTACGAGCTGCTTGTTATCGTAATATTCAATAAGTGCCTTGCCGCTTATCGAATCCGTGTTGCGGTACTGCACTCCGAAAACCTCGGCATAACGGCGTTTGTCTGTTTTGATATCGTCATAATCCCAGCTCTCGGCGACGTCATAGTGCACGTTGTCACCCTTAGCTGCAGCATAGACCGTACCGCGAACGTCACGTATCTTTTTGATCGGAACGCCCTTATCGAGCAGTGCCGCTATACGACGGAGGATGTTTTCGCCCATGCCGTAAGTCAGAATATCGGCACGGGAGTCGATCAGCACCGAGCGGCGCACTTTATTGTCCCAATAATCGTAATGAGCGAGACGACGCAGGGAGGCTTCGAGTCCGCCGAGGATGATCGGAACGTCACCGTAAGCCTCACGGATGCGGTTACAGTAAACGATACAGGCGCGGTCAGGACGCAGTCCCATTTTGCCGCCGGGAGAATAATAATCGTAAGAACGGCGTTTTTTCGATGCGGTGTAATGAGCGACCATGGAGTCGATATTTCCTGCTGTGACGAGGAAGCCGAGACGCGGACGTCCGTATTCGCGAAAGGCATCGCAGGACTTATAGTCGGGCTGTGACAGTATCGCGACACGGAAACCCTCGGCTTCGAGTACGCGAGATATTATGGCAACGCCAAAGCTCGGGTGATCGACATAAGCGTCACCCGTGACATATACAAAATCGGGACGGTCCCAACCGTACGCGTCCATTTCGGCACGGCTTAAAGGTAAAAAATCGGTGTTCATGTTTATTATACCCGTTAAATTTCTGAATAGTACATATAGTATATCACAAAATTGTGCGTTAGTCAAATGTTGTTTCAAAAAAGTGCCGCCAAATCTAACTTCAGCGGCGTTAGCGGCGTTACAACAGCGAAAGAAAAAATGAAGCCACTGAGCCGCCGTCGAAGCTGGCGGCGGACGAACGGTCACGGTGTCAAAGCGAATTGTGAGCCTGCGAACTGAGCGCGAATCGAGTGCAAGCCAAGGAGGTGCAAAAGGGAGCTCGAGGGAAATAGGAAACTGCGGCGAGCTGGTTCCTATGTCCCTCGAACTTACGCGAAGTTCGAAGCACAACACAAAGAGATTAAATGTATCTTTGTATTGCAGGGATAAAAGTTACTTTTTGCCCAAAAGGCGAAAGAAAGCAATTCCCCGAAGTGCGCTGCTTCGAGCTTCGTATCATTCGAGAGGGATGGACACCAGCTGCGCAGTTTTCCACCCCTCTCGAGCTCTCCCACCCTTCCTTGCGGACGCTCGATTTGCGCTCAGTTCGCTAACGCTCACAATTCGCTTTGACACCGTGACCGCTCGTCCGCCGCCAGTTACATCGGCGGCTCAGTGGCTTCATTGTTTCTTTCGCTGTTGTAACGCCGCTGACGCGGCTGAAGTTAGATTTGTGATATAAAAATATAAATTTTCACATTAATGTCTTGATATTAATAAAAATTCATGTTATACTATAAAGTAGATAAGTATGCCCATGCATGAAAACAAGCTTTGACGGGAGGCGGCTGTATGCAGATAAGAATCGACGCAAGTCTTGCCGGTCTCACCGTTAAAGAGCTGCTTTTAAAATACGGCATTTCACACAGCCTTGCCGCACGGCTGAAACGTCTCGATGACGGCATTACCGTTAACGGCGAACACGTTACCGTCAGACGTATCCTTTCTGAGGGTGACCTGCTCACGCTTGCAACCGAGGATCTGCCGCAGGACGAAAACGAGTCACTCATTCCTCATGAAATGCCGCTCGATATCATTTTCGAGGATGATGACCTGATCGCTGTCAACAAGCCGCCCGATATGGCAACGCATCCCTCGATCGGTCACTTTGAGGACACCCTCGCAAACGGGCTTGCGTACTATTTTGCCGCACAGGGTAAGCCGTTCGTTTTTCGTGCCGTGAACCGTCTTGACCGTGATACAAGTGGTGTTGTTTTAGTTGCCAAGAGCCGTCTCTCTGCCGCACGTCTTTCCGGGCTTATGAGAGAGGGACGTATACGCAAAACCTATATTGCCGTGCTGAACGGTAAGCTTCCCGATGAAAACGGAAGAATCGAAACCTGTATTCGTCGGAAAAATGCGAGCATTATACTTCGCGAGGTCTGTGAAGAATCTGCGGATGGCGCAAAGCACGCGATCACGGTTTACGAAACGCTGTTTTCTTCGGATAATGCGTCAGTCGTCCGTGCCGAGCCGATAACGGGACGTACACATCAGCTTCGTGTACATTTTTCACATCTCGGTGCTCCCATTGTCGGAGATGCGTTTTACGGCACTGCCGAAGATATGCCGACTATGCTCGATTCGGCTGTTTCACGTCAGGCACTTCATGCCGCTTCACTGAAGATCGATTTCGGGGATCGTTTACTTGAGCTTGAAGCCGATCTTCCGCTCGACATGGTGCGCTTATGTAACATTATAAAAGGAGAAAAAATTGGGTAAGATCAAGGATTTTTTGAAAAAATATTGCCCGCGTTTTGCGACCGTGCTTTTTCTCATTGCGATTTTTGCGGCAATCGTTCACATAATAAGCGTTTTTTCGGCGCCGTTTGCCGATTTTATGAACCGTTACCCCGGTGCTTTTGTCCGCGGTGTGCTTGCCACGGTGTCAAATATTTTCCCGTTCTCGCTGACCGAAACGCTGATTCTTTTTATTCCTGTGCTGTTTGTTTTTATTATGATCTGCAGCATGAAAAGAGTCAGACGCTCTTTTGTTCACGGTATCCGCTGTATCTTTTCGCTTTCATCGGCATTGACACTGCTCTACAGCGTTTACGTTTTCGCTGCCGCCTTTTCCTATAACGGAACGCCGCTTGCCGAAAAGTTAGGACTTGCGGATGTACCCGTAAACGCTGCAGGGCTCAAAACGGCGGCGGAATATATGGTTGACAAAATGAACGACGAGCTTGACGAAGTGAATTTCAAATACAAGGGCAGCTCATATATGCCGTACACGCTTGGTGAAATGAACGATCTGCTGATGGACGCTTTTGACAAGGTCTGCGACAAATACAGCTTTGTTCCGCGTCTTCATTCACGCATCAAGCCTATTGCACTTTCCGAGCCGATGACCTACACTCACATTTCGGGACTTTACAGCTACTATACCGGTGAAGCGAATCTGAACGTCAACTTCCCCGATTACACTCTGCCGTTCACTGCGGCTCACGAGCTTGCACATCAGAGAGGAGTTATACGCGAGGATGAGGCGAATTTCATGGCGTTTCTTGTCTGCGCCGAATCGGACGATGCCTACATCCGATACAGCGGATATCTCAATATGTACGAATATCTTAATTCTGCGCTTTACAATAGCGATTACGGTGCTTTTGCCGATGTTTACACCACTCTTGATTCAAGGGTGCTCACCGAAATGAAGGAGTTCAACCGTTTCTTTGAAAAATACCGCGACAACAAGGTTGCGGATATCAGTTCTGCTGTTAACGACACCTATCTTAAGCTGCAGGGTGTCAGCGAGGGTGAGCGCAGTTATGGCTTGGTGGTTGAGCTTGCTGTGGCTTATGTTATGGAGGTTGAGGGAGAAATCTCGTAGGGGCGATTCACGAATCGACCGTTTCATCCATATACCGATCGAATCGGGCGCATCATGATACGCCCCTACAGGGTGCGAGAAAATCTCATATGCTTTGATTCTCACTTCCCCCGAAAGGAGACACACCGTGAAAAACAAATTAATAAAACTGACATCAGCGATAATATGCCTTGCACTGGCTTTCACCGCTATCGCATTTATGCCGACGGTCATACACGGCGATGAAACCGATAACGTCGTGCTTTTCTATAACGACCGCGCATGGACACTTGCACGTCTGCCGGTTGAGCGCGTACACACGATCTATTATGTACCGATCTCGTTTATGGCGCAGCTGCCGGACGTTGAGGTGCGTATAAACGAAACGCTCAAAACTCTCATTATAACTCACGGCGAAAGCTTTCTTTCGTTTGACACGGTTTCCGATTTTGCCGTTAATCATAAAAAAGAACGAATGTATCTGAAAACAGGCGTCTATCACGATGAACGCTATGTTCCCGTTGACATCGTTTGTGCCTATCTCGGGCTCGGGTTTGAGGAAATAACAAGCAAGACAACAGGTGCCGTTGCACTGCGCGTCACTGACGGACATCAGACCGAGAAGCTTGAGGATCTCGCAAAAAACAAGTTCCCGTCCCTCTTTTCGGCTTCTTCCGATAAGGATACGACCGCTCAGGTTAAGCCTCCCGTGCCGGTCGTTTCAGACAGGACGGTTTACATCACCTTCGAGGATGCACCGGGTGAATATACGGCGGATATACTTGCCGTGCTGAAGGATTACGGCGTTCGGGCTACCTTTTTCGTCATCGGTGAGCAGGCAGTCACAAACGGTGAACTTATATCGCAGATTGCCGCCGGCGGTCACACGCTTGCACTGCAGTCGATGTCGGTGAACGATACCGCAAATGATGCCGGGACACTGCTTTCCGATATCGAAGCGGAAAACGAGCTTTTGTACACGCTCATAAAGCAAAAATCACGCATACGTAAGGCTCCCGTGACCGATGAAGCCGACGCTGCACTTTACACCTCGCTTAAAGATGAGGGATATTGCCTCTGGAGCGCGAACGTGACTATTCCGGCTGACACGCGTTATGCCAAGGTCGCCTCCGATATGGCGATAGACGGTATACTCAAAAATGAAACCGTGGTGCTCTCGTTCAAGGAGGGAAAACACACGGCGGCGGCACTTAAAACGGTGCTTGAATTTATAAAACAGAACAGTGACGCCTGCGTTTTGCGTGTTGCTTCCCCCATATTTTTGGAGGACGGCGCGGCAGGAAACTGAAATGATATAAAATTTGGAGGAATTTGAAATGTCCGAAACCGAAAACAAAAAGCGTATCCTCGTTGTTGAGGATGAAAGTAAGATCGCTGTGACGGTCATATATAATCTCCAGCGTGCGGGATATGCCTGTGAGCTTGCCTGCGACGGAGAGGAAGGACTCAAAAAGGCACTGACGGGTAACTTTGACCTGATTCTTCTCGACATCATGCTCCCGAAGATGAACGGCTTCGACGTCTGCCGTCACATTCGTGAAAAGCTTGCGACACCGATAATCTTCGCGACCGCAAAGGCTGAGGAGATCGACAAGATCATGGGACTCGACCTCGGCGCGGATGATTACATTACAAAGCCGTTTTCGCTTAACGAGCTTATTGCGCGTATCAAGGCGAACATCCGCCGTTCACGCAGTGAGATCGTCACAACACCGACCGAGACTGCTCCCTCGACGATATCCGTTCGCGGACTTGTCATCGATCCTGCGAAATATCAGGTCACACGTGACGGTGAGCCTATTGAGCTTACCAAAAAGGAATATGAGCTTCTTTCGTTCATGGCGAAGAACCAGGGTACCGTTTATTCACGCGAACAGCTCCTTGCAGAGGTTTGGGGATATGACGGCTTCTATGGGGATACGTCAAGCGTTGATGTTACGGTAAGCCGTCTGCGCTCGAAACTTGAGGTTGATGCAGGTAAGCCCGAGTACCTCTTCACCAAGCGCGGCATGGGGTACTATATAAAATAAGCTATGTATAACAGTCTTTATTTCAAGATCATTCTGATCCTCGTTATTTTCATGGTAACGGTAATGTGCGTTATCGGAACAGTCCTTATAAACAGCGTAAACAGCTTCTATATGGACGAATTCGTAAAGCAGATGGAACAGAATCTTTCACCGGGCAGTCCTCTGACGTCCGAGCTTACAAACGCATTATCAAGAGAGGATTTTTCCTCGGAGCAGCTAAAGATATTAAACACTTACCGAGGTGTTCTCGGCATCGACGATTACCGCAATTTCTACATCCTCGACATGAACGGCAAATTCCTCGAGGGTTCAGACTCCGAGCTGGGACGTACACTCCAGAAATCCGCAAACCTTATTGCTGCAATGCGAGGTGAACCCGACAACACACAGCCGCTCGGTGCCGATTTTGCCGACTATGCGCTGAATATCGGGAACGGTGACGGCGAGTGTATCATATACGTGCGCGATTCGATGGAGGAGATGCAGCAGTTCACGTGGATCCTTTTCTCGATCATACTGGAAGCACTTATGTTCGGTCTCATTTTTGCGATAATACTTGCGTTTTTCCTCTCGAAAGCGATCACCTCGCCGATACAGAATCTTACCAAGGGTGCAAAGCTGGTTGCCGCGGGTGAATTTTCATATGAGCTTGACATTCAGTCGAACGACGAGATCGGCAAGCTGACAGACACCTTCAATCACATGAAGGAAACCCTCAAAAACACGCTCGAGGAGGTTTCGGGTGAGCACCGCAAGCTTGAAACGGTGTTTACTTATCTGCACGACGGTGTTATCGCGTTCACCGATGACGGCAAAGTCATGCACATCAACGAGAGCGTCAAGGAGCTTCTTGGGGGAGAATACGATAACAACTTTACTTTTTCACGTTTTATCGAGCTTTTCGGTATCGATTACAATCCCCATTTCAACGTCGAGTTTGTCGATCGTGAAACGGATGGGGACGGTTACAATTTCAGCGATGTCATGTTTGAGGGCAAGGTGCTCGACGTAAACTTCGGCAACATCAGCTACATGGCGGACAACACCGAGCACAACGGCGTCCTCGCGGTCATTCACGATGAAACGGGACGTTACGAGCTTGATAAGTCGCGACGTGAGTTTGTTGCCAATGTTTCGCACGAGATGAGAACTCCGCTGACGAGTATCAAGCTTGCCTGCGAATCGATACTTTCCGATCCCGAGATGGAAGCGGATATGCAGAACACCTTCCTCGGAATGGCGGTTGACGAATGTGACCGAATGACACGTATCGTTTCGGATCTGCTTGTACTTTCGCGTCTTGACAACAAGCGTACACAGTGGAGCATCGCGAGCTTTGATCCTCGTGCCGTGCTTTCGCATATCTGCGACGTTATGAAGGTTGACGCGGATGCACATTCACACAAGCTTATATTCAAAGCACCGTCCTCACTGCCTAAGATAAGTGCGGACAAGGAGAGGATCGAGCAGGTTGTCATCAATATCCTTTCGAATGCTATAAAATACACGCCCGACGGCGGAGAGATCACGCTTTCTGCAGACAGGATGGCAGACGGAATCGAAATTCACGTCAGAGACACGGGTGTTGGCATCCCGGCGGACGATCTGCCGCATATTTTCGAGCGTTTTTACCGTGTTGAAAAGGCGCGTACCAGTGAAACCGGCGGTACGGGACTCGGTCTTGCGATTGCCAAGGAGATCGTTGAGGCTCACGGCGGTGAGATCGCAATCGAAAGTGAACAGGGTGTTGGCTCGACGGTTATTATTCGTCTGCCGTTTGAGACGAAACTCAAGAGTGTTGAGTGAGAGGGCGCATTTAACTTTGGCTCGCAGGATAACTTTAGCCTGCCCTTCGCAGACTAACTTAAAGCCTTCTCCGGTGGGAGAGAGGTGGAAAAGATTGCTTCGCAACTTCGTCGGATGAGGGTTCATAGGCGTGACAGAAGAACGCCGACCTCGTAGGGGCGATTCACGAATCGACCGTTTCATCCATAAACCGATTGGATCGGGCGCATCGTGATACGCCCCTACAGGTGCGAGGTGAATATCGTAGGGGTGATTCACGAATCGACCGTTTCATCCGTAAACCGATTGGATCGGGCGCATCGTGATACGCCCCTACAGGTGCGAGGTGAATATCGTAGGGGCGATTCACGAATCGACCGTTTCATCCATAAACCGATTGAATCGGACGCATCGTGATACGCCCCTACGGGTTTGCATAATTCCAACGGAGAGGGCAACTACGGATGAGGGCAAACCGCACTCCACAACTCAGAAAAAGGTGAAGAACACATGAACACAACAACAAAAAAACGCCGTATAAGTCGTATCGTCGAGACAGTTAAAACGATCGTGCTGACGCTCCTTCTTGTCAGCCTTATCGCGCTTGTTGCCGTTTATATTGTCAGAACGCGCGTCTATGAGAGCGTGGCGGCAAAAACGGGACTCGGCTCGGATTTTGATAAGCTTTGGAGCGTTCAGAGCGGTACTTCTCCGGAGGGACTCGACTTTGCACATCTGCTCCCCGAGTTTATCGGTTACAAGCAGTCGTCATCCGGCGATTTTCTCGGAAGTGTGGCTGACCGTGATTCCATCTCGGAGCTTTACACACTGACAAAACCGTGTATACTTGAGCTTTTCGGTAAGGATTCAACCTGCCGTAAACTCTCTGCAGACGATGGTGAAGCACGTTTTTCGGCGGCAGCACAGAGCGATGAATTTGTTTACATCCGATATCACACTCCGGTGCTTTATCAGATAATATATGCATATGCGGCGGACAAGCTGACCGTTTCCGAGGAGGACGTTGCTGCAGGTGAGTCGGGAAGCATCGGCGCGCATATACGTGACCTTATCATAATTCCCGATAAGAGCTTTGCCGCACCGAGGTTTCTTGCCTATGCCTGTGATCATGACGGAAACTACTTTGAATTTCGTCCGGGTGATCATTTCGTTTCGTCCGAATTCAGCATATCACAGCTTACCTCGGGCGTTACTTATGCGGCACTTTACGATTTCGAATTTTCCGCAGACGACCGCTTCCTCGGTTTGCAACCGCTCACACGTGACGATATTGAAATCCCCGATATTGTTATGGAGGAATCGTCACCGATAGACGAGGAAACGCGTACTGCACTCATCCGTCTTTTCGAATATAACCTCGACAAGCTTGACGGTTACGCCGACAATGACAGCTATGTTTACGTTGACACGCACAGCCAGCTGCGAGTCGGCAGTGATACCGTGTCATTTTACACTCATGACGCCACGGACGAAACCTCACTTCGCGGTATTGACATCGAATCACTCCTCGGTTACACGCTTTCCGACACGGCGGGACTTTTTGATAAGCTGACTGCGGTTGACAATCTGATCCGTCGTCTTGAGGAAATATCCGAGGGACTCGTCGGCACAGATGCACAGCTTTGTCTGGGTGACGTTTACAGTGACGGCGGACTGCTTGTTGTTGAATATTTCCTGACCTATAACGGCATACGGATTTCGGGAGAGCCGTATCTTCGCGCGGTGCTGACCGAAAAAACAGTCTGCGAGCTGGTGCTTTATCCCATGAGTGTGCGTCGGGCAGAAACGACAACGCTTGCAATTGATTCCGCTTACATTTTCGAGCGTCTTGATTACACGGGCGAGGTTGACAGCGTGAGTCTGCGTTACGGTGAAGCGGCTGTCGGATGGGTGCTTATAGGTGCAAAATAAAAGTAAGGAGGATCGCCGATGAATTGGTCAAGCGTTAAAAATCTCATGATCGCCATACTCGTTGCGGCGAATCTTTTTCTCGTATACAACGTCGTAAGGCAGGGACGCACGCTCCGATATGTTGACGAAGAGGAGATACGCGGTGCCATCGAGCTGCTTGAGCGTGACGGTCTCAGCGTTCACTTTGATGACGTTCCAAAGGAAAAATTCAAGGCTTACGTTTACGAAAGTCTTTACAGCGACGAATATTACACCGAGGCAGCCGAAGCACTGACCGGCTCGAAGCGAGAACTGCTTTATGCGCTTCCGGAGGGTGGGATCAGTATTCGGACGGAGAACGGCTCGACGGTTGAATTTGACACGGATTTCGGTTTCCGATATGTCAGCGTTGACAATCTTGATGCTTCGACATATACTGAAATTACAGCCGACAATTTTGAAGCCTTTTCAAAAAACAAGAGCGAACTTACCGCATCCGAGCTCAAGTCGCATTCAAAAAAGGCGGCGGAGATTCTCGATGAGGCGGTCGGCGGTGACGGTGAGCTTTCAACAAAGGTAAAGCTCAGCTGTTACGATGAGAGCACGGATATGACATATCTGCTTGCAACTCAGACACTTGACGGTTACGAGGTCTACTCGCATTATGCACTCTGTGTTTTCGAGGGTGACGAGCTTGTTTTCGCTAAAGGACGTTGGTATTTTGCGCCGATCGACGAGAAATACAGCACCGAGCTTTACGACCAGGTCAACATCCTTTTCTCCGATCTTGAAACTCTCAGGTCGGGCGTCGCAACTCTGCTTGAGGATGATGGCGAGGACACAAAAATAAGCATTGACGCTGCACCGGAAAGCGAACCGATAGAGGTGAACTCGATGTCGGCTTGCTATGTTATCTATTGGAATTCGGAAAAAACGTCACTTTTCTTCATTCCGGCATGGCAAATTGAACATAATAATGGACATGACATTGTATATAATGCAGCAAATGGCACAGTATATTCGAGCAATCAGTAAACATTACAGAATAATGTAAATATTCTGTAAACAGGTATTCCATTTTTGACACATTTATGGTATAATATCTATTAGATAAGATATTAATTATTGACAAACCGTAAACCAAATGCAGAATTTGGTTTTTTGGCAGTTGAAATTACCGCGGTAACGTCACGGCGGACGTGTGCCGTTATATATAAAGCGCAGAATAATGCTGTGCACAAAAATTACTACTATACGCCGGGAAACGAGATTAAAATATGGAAAAAATCGTCATCAACGGAGGCAGGCCCTTACACGGCTCGATCGAGGTCAGCGGTTCAAAAAACGCCGCGATCCCGATTATTCTTGCGACCCTGATGGTAGATGACATCTGCGTCATCGAAAATGTTCCTGCGATCAGCGATATCACCCTTTCGCTCGAGATTTTGGCGGCGATGGGTTGTCATATAAGAATGCTCTCGAGAAACACCGTGGAGATCGATTCACGCGGTGCAATGGGAGGAGTTTCGCCTTACGAGCTTGTTCGCAAAATGCGCGGCTCGTATTACCTTGTCGGCGCAGAGCTGGCACGTTGGGGTAAGGCATATGTCGGGCTTCCGGGCGGTTGTGACTTCGGAGTACGTCCGATCGACCAGCACATCAAGGGCTTCAAGGCACTCGGCGCAAAGGTGAGCGTTGAGGGCAGATACATCGATGCAAAGGCTGATGAACTCAAGGGCTCGTCCATTTACTTCGACATGGAAACGGTTGGCGGAACGATCAACGTAATGATCGCGGCAAGCCTTGCAAAGGGTACGACGATCATCGAAAATGCCGCACGCGAGCCGCACATAGTTGACCTTGCAAACTTCCTTAATACCTGTGGCGCAAAGATAAGCGGAGCAGGTACGGACACAATAAAAATCAAGGGCGTTGAACGTCTTTACGGCAGCACCTACGCAGTAATTCCCGACATGATCGAGGCAGGCACGTATATGTGTGCAGCAGCGGCGACGGGCGGTCATCTCAAGGTTACGAACGTCATTCCGAAGCATATGGAGGCGGTTTCGGCAAAGCTTGAGGAGATGGGTGTCGGTATCGTTGAAAACGACGATTCGATCGAGGTCGTCAGCACAGGTGAATTACACCGCGTAAACGTAAAAACACTTCCTTATCCGGGCTTCCCGACTGATATGAATCCGCAGTTTGGTGCGCTTCTGTGTCTCGCTGACGGTGTATCGTGTCTGACGGAGGGTATCTTCAATAACCGATTCAAGTATGTTGAGGAATTAAAGCGTATGGGAGCGTCGATCAAGGTTGACGGTTCAACGGCTATTATCGAGGGTGGAGTACCGCTTTCGGGAGCACCTGTCAAGGCGGTTGACCTTCGTGCAGGAGTCGCGATGATAATTGCCGGACTCAGCATTAAGGGTAAAACCGAGATCGAGGATATTCACTATATCGAACGTGGTTACGACGATGTTGTCGGCAAGCTTCGTGCAGTCGGCGCGGACATCAAGAAGGTTATCGTTCCCGATCAGGTACAGCTCGAAAAAGCAAATTAAGAAAGAGAAAGGGTGTCACATTACGGCGGCACCCTTATTTATGTTCGCGGCTTGTGCTAACCTAAAGCCTCGCCCTTTGGGAGAGGTGCCGAACGAAGTGAGGCGGAGAGGGCAACTTACGGAGAGGGCAACTTACGGAGAGGGCAACTTTGGCGGAGCGGACGTAAAAAACACACAAGGATTTATATATGAACATTAACAACGACGAAACGTTGACCGAGGTAAACGACGGTCTTAAACTAATACAAAAGCAGGACGGACTGACCTTCGGCACGGACGCATATCTGCTTGCGGCTTACGTCAGACGGCAGACACGTGCGAGAGCGGCTGACCTCGGAAGCGGTACGGGTATCATGCCGTTGTTGCTTCTCTCACGAAAAAAAGTGGCACACGTACACGCTGTTGAGCTTCAGTCTGATTTTGCAGACATAATCGGACGCAACGCCGAGCTGAACGGTTTTGACGGTCTATTGACTCCACATCTTGCGGACGTACGCGACATTAAGACGGAGGATTTCGGCGGCACGGTTGACGTTGTGCTCTCGAATCCGCCATATATGAAAGTGACCGGCAAGGCAAACGAAAGCGAGCGAAAGAACATTGCACGTCATGAGGTCGCAGGCGGTATTACAGATTTTTGCAACGCGGCAGGACGCATACTGAAACACGGAGGACTTTTTTACACCGTGTGGCGTCCGGACAGGCTGTGTGAGTTGATGGATGCGCTTGCGGGTGCAGGACTTGAAGTCAAGCGGATGACATTTGTACATTCGAGAGTCGATCTGCCGCCGTGTCTTGTTTTATGTGAAGCGAAAAAAGGTGCTGCATCGGGTGTATATGTAACGCCGCCGCTTGTGATGTATTCGAGCGGTACGGTTTACACAGACACGCTTACAAAAATTTATGAAACGGGTGATTTCGATGAGTCTTACCAAAAGCCCTGACGTTTACTACGCCGATTTCGGTGAAGAAAAAAATAAAATAAACGGCGGCACGCTCTATCTTGTAACGACGCCGATAGGTAACCTTGCCGACCTTTCCGAGAGGGCAAAAAAGGTGCTTGCAGGTGTTGATTTCGTCGCAGCGTAGGACACGCGTAACTCGGCGAAGCTGCTTGCGATATTCGGTATCAAAAAGCCGATGGTGAGCTACTATGAGCACAACAAGCGTGAACGCGGTGAGGAGATCTGTGCGCGGATTCAGACAGGTGAGTCGTGTGCGCTTGTGACCGATGCAGGTATGCCGGGAATCAGTGATCCGGGCGAGGATATTGTCCGTCTTTGTGCAGAAAAGGGTATACCCGTGACGGCAGTGCCCGGTCCGTGTGCTGCGATGACAGCGTTGACATTGTCGGGACTGTTCACGGGCAGGTTTGCATTTGAGGGCTTTCTTTCAACGAATAAGGGTGAGCGACGTGAACGTCTTGCCGAATTAAAAAGCGACACACGCACGCTGATCTTTTACGAAGCACCGCACAAGTTAAAATCGACACTTGCCGATCTTTACGAAGCGTTCGGAGAGCGTAAGATATCGCTTTGCCGTGAGCTTACCAAGCTTAACGAGGAGATAAACCGCACCGTTTTATCCGAGGCGGTCAGGCTTTACAACGAGCGTGAGCCGAGAGGTGAATATGTATTGGTGGTTGAGGGTGCGAGTGCCGAGCAGGTGCGCGAGAGTGCGTTCTGGAGCGAGATGACGATGGAGGAGCACGTTGCACACTATGTGGCGTGCGGTAAGACTAAGATGGATGCGATCAAGGCGTGTGCAAAGGATCGTGGCCTTGCAAAGAATGAAGTTTACAAGGTTATCAACACATAAAAAAGAGCTGTCTGTATTTCATTCGCAGACAGCTTTTTAATATGCACGATTATTTTTTTGCCGGCAGAAGAACCTTGACGAGTCCGCTGAACCATACCACAGCGAGGTATACAGCACCGCAGACGGCAAGCGGAATGAGAAATGCGAAGCGTCCACCGGGCAGACTGATTCCGGTAAAACGGAATATCGCCCATGCCGCAAGAGCGCAAAGTCCCGCACAGAATATCTTGATGAGATTTTTTCCAAGTGTGACGGTGAAATAGTTTCCGGCAACCCGTGTTATCGCGATGGCGATTATGACGGCGTAAACTGTAAAGAGCACCACCGTTGAGACTGCGATCGGTATCACTCCGTACGGTGCTGCGATGGGATTGATAATCAGCTTCGCACCGATTATTGAAAGACATCCGACAA
The DNA here is from genome assembly GCA_017466685.1 of Clostridia bacterium. Lineage (GTDB taxonomy): Bacteria > Bacillota > Clostridia > Oscillospirales > CAG-272 > Flemingiibacterium. The sequence continues at coordinate 1,576 of JAFTTS010000095.1, read as the reverse complement.
CGGGAATGACATATCTTGATTCCAGATAAAGCAGCTTTACGAGAAGCTCCTGGGCGATGTAACCGAATATGCCCAAAGTGTAAATTCCGAAGAGAGAGGCGGTTCTCGCGGCAAGCTCGGGTGTAAATTCACCACGCTGATAGAGGAGCGTTACTATGTCTCCGCCGAAAATGAAGGCAACCATGATAAATGGAACGGATATTGCGAGCAGAAGCGAGATCATCTGGACGACAGTTTTGCAGACCTCGTTTTTTTCACCGCTTTCGTGGTGCTTGCTTATAGTTGGGAAGCTGACACTGCTCATCGCCACAACGAATATGCTTGAAATGGTCAGAAAAAGATTTGTTGCGTAATTTATCGTAGTTGCGGCACCCTCATCGTGGCTGACCGCTGCTTTGTCGAAAACAAGGCACATATGAAACATCATGCTCGAGATAAAGATGAACAGCACCTCGAGGCTTTTTTCTTTTGTCGCACGCGGGAGATCACCGTCTGCACGGTAAAAGAATCGGAAGCCGCATTTGTAGAAATCGGGCAGAAGAATGACAACGTGAAGCACCCAGCCTATTGTCGTCACAACGGCAACGGTGAAAATGTCAACCTCAAAGAAGATCAGGGCGAGAATTATGATGAGGTTATAAGGGACGCTCATTATGGCGGTTATGAAATATTTTTTGCAGTTTTGCAGAACTCCTGCGATTATATAGGCGATGATATTGAAAAGTCCGCTGGGGAGCATGATGTATATCATTTTTTTTGCAGCATCGAAATCTTCAATTCCGGGCAGGAGAATTTTGACGAGAACATCGCTTGTGAGATACATGAGGGCGGTCATAATGATAAGCGCAAGCCCAATCCGGCAGATAAACTGCGAAACGAAGCGTTTTTTTGCATCGGGGAGGCTGTTTTCGGGCTTGTTAAGGTTTTTGATGACGAGCGTTGACAGAGCCGCACCGATTCCCGAGAAAAGGAACGTGGCGATGCTGAACACCTGGAAATAAATATCGGTCAGCTCAGTTCCGCCGAACTCGGAAGCGAAAACGACATTGCGTCCGAAGCCGAGCACCTTGGCAAGGAGAATGCCGCAGACGGTTATGATATAAGTTACGCCGCTCATTTTCCACCTCCGAATAAAATGAAAAAAACGGACAGCAATGCCGTCCGCCCTAAAAATATTGGTGACCCGTACGGGAATCGAACCCATGTTTCCGCCTTGAGAGGGCGGCGTCTTAGCCGCTTGACCAACAGGCCATTCTTTAGAACATTGATATTATATCACAAACGCAAAGCTTTGTCAATAGCTTTTTGAAAAAAATAATTTTTCTTCTCACAATCTAACTTCAGCCGCGTTAGCGGCGTCTTGCACCAGCAGAAGCAATGAAGCCACAGAGCCGCCGATGCAACTGGCGGCGGACGAACGGTCACAGTTAACAAAGCGAATTGTGAGCGTTAGCGAACTGAGCGCAAATCGAGCGCAGGCAAAGGAAAGAGGGAGAGCTCGAGAGGGAAGAAAACCTTTGCGCCAGCATTGGTTGTCGTCCCTCTCGAATGATACGAAGCTCGAAGCAGCATACTT